>CALAZS010000295.1 GCA_937926265.1 uncultured Gammaproteobacteria bacterium | reverse complement strand
ATATATCATCTCACCAACCAACGGTGAAACTGTTACTTCTCCAGTAACTGTTAAATTCGGTTTAAAAGGTATGGGTGTAGCACCGGCTGGTATTGAAAAGAAAAACACCGGACACCATCATTTGATCGTTAATGGCGACTTACCGCCACTGGATCAACCAATGGGTAAAGGCATAAAGCACTTCGGTGGAGGTCAAACTGAAACAAGCGTGGAACTAGCTCCAGGCAAACACACTCTTCAACTGATTTTAGGTAATCACCTGCACATTCCTCACAACCCTCCTGTGATCTCTGAAAAAATAGAAATCACCGTAAAATAAGTTTCACGCCAAGGCTATAGCAACCTGCTATAGCCTTTCAAAACATTGCTAAATCTCCTATAGCGTCTAGGATTAAGCTATTGATTTTTTATTGGATTAGCAATGAACCAGGTTTTTGATCTTTTAATTGTTGGTGGTGGTGTGAGTGGTTCAGCACTGCTATACCTTACAAGTCATTATTCCGATATAAAGCATGTATGCATGCTGGAAAAGTATGCAGCACCTGCCCGGGTTAACTCCCTTCACAGCAATAACAGCCAAACGCTGCACTGCGGTGATATAGAAACCAACTACAAACTTGAAAAGGCACTTAAGGTTCAACGCGCTGCCCGCATGGTTGAAAACTATGCCACATCCCAGCCTGATATTGATCATTTAATCTTTAAATATTCGAAGATGGTATTAGGCGTTGGAGAGAAGGAATGTCATCAACTGCGTGAACGCTTTGAAATGCTTTCACCTCATTATCCGAAGTTAAATTTAATGGAGGCAAAAGACATTGCACGGGTTGAGCCTGCAGTTGCTTATTCAAACAGTAGCATGAGACCTGAAGAAATTGTTGCACTAGGCTCAGAAGATGAATACACCGCGGTTAACTTTGAAGCCCTGGCACGATCCTTTGTTCGCCAGGCACAACGCCATCCGGAAAAAGACATCAACGTTGAATACAATCAACGCGTCAAACATATCAAGAAACAGAATGACCTGTTTGTCATCGAAACCAATAAAACCTGTTTCAGAACCAAAAGCATTGTTGTGTGCGCAGGTGGACACAGCCTGAAACTGGCGCATGACCTTGGTTATGGTCATCACTATTCAGTGCTTCCCGTTGCCGGTAGTTACTACTTCAGCCCCCAGGTGCTGAAAGGCAAGGTTTATACGGTTCAAAATGACAAGCTTCCTTTCGCCGCCATTCATGGTGATCCGGATGTCATGGTTCCGGGTAAAACCCGCTGGGGACCTACAGCACTGGTATTGCCCGTACTTGAAAGATATAACTGGGAGACCGTCAAAGACTTCTTCCAGATCTTTCGTTTCGACCAGAAAGTCGCCAATGTCCTTTACGACCTTATAAAAGTGCCTGACATACGCAACTACATGCTGAAAAACATGCTGTTTGAAGTCCCCATTCTCAGGCGCAGCCTGTTCCTTAAGGATGCCAGGAAAATTGTGCCTGACATGAAGTACAGTGAGCTCAGATTTGCCCATCACGTTGGTGGTATCCGGCCACAGCTGATCCACAAGGAAAAAAGACAGCTGATGATGGGAGAAGCCAAAATTGATACTGGCGCAGGCGCCATCTTCAACATGACCCCTTCCCCCGGGGCCACCTGCTGCCTGGAAAATGCCGAAGTCGATTTGCGGGCTATCGCAGGTTTTCTTGATGCCAAAATTGACGAAGAAAAATTTGCCAATGACCTGCTGGTAAATGACAGTCAGCACCAGGTCTCTGACCTGCCTGCTCACTTTATCAGCGGCGATGATGCCAGGTGAATGAATTCCCTGCATTCATGATTTGACTCCAGCGCCAGGTATGAGTATAGTCTCGCATCCTCAATTTCTACTGGAATTGAATCCGGGGTATAGCGCAGTCTGGTAGCGCGCCTGCTTTGGGAGCAGGATGTCGGGAGTTCGAATCTCTCTACCCCGACCAAATTACCGAAGGTCAGAGTCATCTAGTGACGCTGGCCTTTTTTATTTGTAAAATTCGTTATTATGCGCCCGTAGCTCATTTGGATAGAGCATCGGCCTTCTAAGCCGAGGGTAGCAGGTTCGAATCCTGCCGGGCGTGCCATAAAAATCAAGGGCTTACTTCATTTTTCGAGGTAGGCCCTTTTTTTCGCCTAGAGAAAAGTATTGAAAGTCCGATGGTCTATTCATTGAAAGACTGACTTATAGAACTTCGGCTTGGGGCATTGGGAAGATAGCCTCATTAGTTCACCATCCAATTGGTCGGTAAATTGTCCTGAGTGGCCGAGTCTGCAGGCCTCTGGAGAGATCAACTGTACGCCATTTTATAGGGATGATTTTGGGCGGTTTTGGCGGAGGTTGGAAGTCTTCATGGCTAGTAAATATTAGCCCCCGATATTCAAACTAGCTCTAATGAAGTTATTGAGTAAAATGAGCTTAATCAAATGGATTTTCGAGTCTTAATTTTCTTAAACCCTAGAAAGCAAATTTGAACTATAACTTTGAAATAAATGTGAGACATAACCCAAATTCCCTATGAGCTTAAATCTTGAAAAATTCAAAATCCTGATTTGTGATGATGCTGTCACGAACGTCATGATACTTGCCAAGCTTTGTGAGTCAGAGGGGTTCACAAATGTCGAAACTGTTACTGATCCCAGAAAAGTATTGCCAGCAATTTTAAAAGAAACTGTGGACTTACTTCTACTTGATATTGAAATGCCTCATATGAATGGATTTGAGGTAATGGCCCAAGTCAGAAAAAAGTTTTCTGAAGAAGTTCTACCCATTCTCATTTTGACTGGGTTACAAGATACAGAGACCAGGAACCGTGCTTTAGAAGAAGGTGCTTCTGACTTTGTAAATAAACCATTTGATCAAACTGAAGTGATTTTAAGGATCAAAAACCTCATAAAATTTAGGAATGCATACAAAATTCTTCAAAATGTAAATGAAGAACTCGAATGGAGAGTTGTTGAAAGGACAAATGATCTAAATATCGCTACTGAATTGTTAATAAGTCGGTTGGCCGATGCAGGTGAACTAAGAGATGCCAATACTGGAAAACATACCACTAGAGTTGGCCACTATTCAAAACTCTTGGCAGAAAAAATAGGCCTGCCGCCAGACATATGCCATATGATGACTTTGGCTGCTCCAATGCACGATATCGGAAAAATTGGAATATCTGACAATATCTTGTTGAAAAAAGGCAAGTTGACTGATGAAGAACAAGAAGAAATGCGCAAACATGCCAGCATAGGAGAAAAGCTCTTAACCGGACATGACTCTCTATTAATTCAGTTGGCAGCAAGCATAGCCAAAAATCACCATGAGAAATGGGACGGATCGGGTTATCCAACTCAATTATCCGGGGAGTCCATTCCTATTGAAGGAAGAATTACTGCAATAAGTGATGTATTTGATGCACTGACTACTGAGAGGCCTTATAAAAAGGCATGGCCAGTTGATGAAGCTATAAACCTCCTAAAGACAGAATCCGGTAAAAGCTTTGATCCAAATTTGGTTAATATTTTTGTAGAGAATCTGCAAGAATTCTTGGAAATCAAAAAAGTATATTCTGACCTTTAAAACTGTTCTAAACTTTTTAGAGTTTTTGAAGACGTTTACAGCAACACTATCCTAGCTAACACATGCGATTCATAGGCCAAGATTGGCTCTCTTCGAGATGCTAAGAACGGGGAATCAACAAGCTAATGGCATAAGAAAACTTGGGCTGTCATTCTTAACTTTTTTCAACCCCGCACTGCCTTTGGGTTCCTCAAGATGTCACTCAACATCATGGATATACTTTTCTACAAAGCGGTCATAAAAATGGAGAAGTTTGCTGAAAGTAACTGCCTGGAATGTGTATAAAACGGAAGTAGCCAAGAACAAGTGAACGTCTCCTGTGCTACCTAAGCC
>CALAZS010000294.1 GCA_937926265.1 uncultured Gammaproteobacteria bacterium | reverse complement strand
CAAACCCAACCCTGGCTTCACTTGCACAAGCAAATGCTGCAACCACCGTTCAAAACTCCACATCCAGTGCAAATACTAATGTTTCTAGAGCTGATTCGCCCGCTTTGAGTAGTCCATCACCAATCATTTCAGGACCTAATCAAGCAAAATCAAATTTATCTGCAGTTGAACAAACCAATATTGCTTCCAAAACAGAATTAACCAATAAACTCTCACCAACGAATTCAGAAAAAACCTCAATTCTGGCGACAAGACATCCAGGTTATTCAAGTAATCCTCAGGGTCAAACAACCCCGGCAGCATCAACTTTACCTGGAGCTGGATCTGGAACTGGATCTGGAACTGGATCTGGCCCAGGTTCTGGCTTAGGTGCTGGATCCTTAAATGTTAACCAGGCGACTAATAATCCAACTGGCAGTCCAGCCACCAATCCAGCTACCAATTCAGCTACCAGCCCATTGGCAACTCCAACAACATCGGCTCCGGGCAGTATCAATACAAACCCCGCTACCAGGGCTATAAACAGCTATTCGGCTGCATCAACAAACCCAAAGACTGCTGACAAAGCCCAACAACAACCGGCCATTTTGTCAGACCCCGGCAGTAATACTGCCAAGGCAGTCAGTGCCAAAACAGATGCCGTTTCAGCAGTAGCCGGTGTTACCGAAAAGACCTCACTGACTGCCACCCAGGCTGCTCAAAAAGCCTTTATGCTGGGCAAGTCTTCGGCCTCGCAGTTGACCCGAACCATGGTAGCCAACCTGGTGGAAAACCCGGCGTTTCGCCAGGCACTGGACATGCTACCGAAGTCCGAGTTTGACCTGCTGCTAAAACAGCTGTTATTTCAGAAAGCCATCACCGCAAAGCACTCGGAAATATTAGTTAACCCGGCATTACGTAACTCGCCGTTGCGGCTGCTGCTCGGTGCAGTAGAAAGTGGCCTGGCGCGCATACATACCCAGCAACTGGCGTCTGTGCCCCAGGATGATGCTTCCAGGCAGGTCTGGCAGGTGGAAATACCTTTTCGTGACCATAAAGATTTCCAGTCCCTGCTAATGCGAATCGAGCGTGACAAAGACACTAACAAGCCTCAGGCAAGTGACTCAACCTGGACCGTCAGTTTAAATTTCAACATTGGTGAACTGGGCCACATGCACAGCAAGGTACGCTTAACCAGGAATGTTGTGTCCATCCATTTCTGGGCAGATGAAAAAGCCACCCTGGAAAAAATCTCGCGGCATATGCCGAAACTGGAGTTGGCCCTGCAAAAGCTTGGCCTGGATGTGAACCATATGACGGTAGCACAAGGCAAACCGCCCGACCCGGTTGAAATGCACAGCATTCAGGAAAGCCTGTTGGATGAGAAGGCATGACAGACATCAAAGAACACAAACAGGACCTGGCAGTAGCACTGAATTACGATGGCAAAAATGCACCCAAGATTACTGCCAAGGGACAAAATGAAATCGCCCGGCAAATCCTGGAAAAAGCTGAAGAAGCCGACGTGCCGCTTAAATATGACCCGGAACTGGCCGCCATCCTGTCACAGATTCCACTGGGTGAAGAAATTCCTGAGAACCTTTACCGGGCAGTGGCTGAAGTGATAGCTTTTGCCTATTTCATTGCCGGCAAAACGCCTGAACAATGGGCCAAACCACAGGAAGATAGTTCAACATCTGCACCTGACGATAGCGATTAAAGATTTTGGCTTGTTAGCCGAAAACGAATCTATGAAAAGAAGACAATTTATCCAACTGTTATCACTGGGCACGTTATCTGCCAGCCTGCCACCACGATTATCAGCTGCAGGCAATAAATCGCAACTGGTGATGGGGGTATTTCCCCGCCGCAACCCGAAAACAACCTATGAGATGTTTACTCCACTTACCAGGCTGTTATCGAAACAACTTGGTATTCCTGTGCAACTGCAGACAACAAAGGATTTTGGATCTTTCTGGAAAAATGTCCAAAACCAGGAATATGACCTGGTCCACTTTAACCAGTATCACTATATCGTTGCCAACCGGCACTATGGTTACCAGGCGGTTGCCATGCTGGAAGAAAATAACAGTTCGACAATTGCCGGCACCATCACCGTTCTCAAAGAAAGCGGCATAACATCTGTTGAACAACTCAGGGGCAGGAAAGTTGTTTTTGGTGGCGGTAAAAGAGCAATGCTCAGTCATATCTTACCCAGGTGGTTACTGAAGAATAACGGTCTTGATGCATCAGAGTATTTTTCTTCATTCGCCCGTAACCCGCCCAATGCCATTTTTTCAATATACAACGGCCAGGCAGATGCAGCCGGCTTTGGTGATGCTGTTTTTAAGATGCCGCAGGTCACCAGTATGCTGGATACCAGCAAGTTGCACGTACTTGTTAAAAGTGATCCTATTGCCCAGTTACCCTGGGCGGTAAGTTACCAGCTTGGCGAGGAACTATCTGACAGCATAAAGTCAGCCCTGACAGGCATTAAACAGACACCTGAAGGGTTGGAAGCTCTTAAAAAAGCCGGTATCACCGACATCATTCCAGCATCTCATGATGATTACCTACCGTCGCTGGAAATTATTCAGGAAGTCTTTGGCGAATCACTAGGCGTTGATCAACCCTGACATGGCAAGAATCACTTCAAAAGTAACCAGCCTGGGGTTTCAGTTCGGTTTATTGATGAGCGTCATTTTAATTTTGTCGATGTCCGGCAATGCCTTGCTGACCTATCTGGATAATGTCCGCATTGCTGAACAAACCATTCAAACCCGTCTGGAATCACTTGCCCAGTTATTTATAGGTACTACCACCGAGTCGCTGTTGATCGGCGACTACATCACCATCAATGAAAACCTGGCTATCGCCGCGAATCAACCCGGCATTGTATATGCCGGTCTTGCTGACGCTGAAAGCAACCCCATTGACCTGTCCGTCAACGAAAGCAGTGATCTCTACCTTGCAGCTTATGCAAAGCAGGAATCCCTGGTTAAAGAGGAATACGTAAAATACCTGGACACCGATACACGCATTGTCATGCGAACTTACCCGGTGGAATTCCGGCAAAATAAAATTGCTGAATTCAGCATTGCGCTTGATCGTCGCAACTTTGATTCCGAAGCAGCCAATCACTTACTTGAAAACCTGTTACTGACTTTTCTGATCGCGATTCTGGCCGGCCTGTCAATTTATGCAATCTTTAATCAACGAATATTAAAACCGATTCAGATGTTAAAAAGTGCCGCATACGAAATTGCCCACTTTAACCTTAATGAACGCATCAGATTCAAGGGGCATAATGAATTAAGTGAACTGGGTGATTCTTTTAATAAAATGACAAGACAATTGTCAGAAGCATTATCCGACAAACAGACTGCCCTTGAAAAACTTGGCAAGCTAAATGAAACCCTGGAAGAACGCATTCACAAGCGCACCAGGGAGTTACAGCGCTTGAACAGCCAGATTACCCACCAGGCATTACATGACCCTCTTACCCTGTTACCTAACCGCTCCCTGATCATGGAGCGTTTGCGACAGGCAATACGTTATGCCCACCGTAAGAACATCAGCATGGCGGTTTTCATGATGGATCTTAATCGCTTCAAGGAAGTCAATGACACACTCGGTCATCCTGTCGGCGACCAGGTACTGATAGAAGTAGCCAATCGAATTCCAAATGCATTGCGTGAATCAGACACCATCGGTCGGCTTGGTGGCGACGAGTTTGTGATTCTGCTGCCTGAATCAGATATTAACGATGCCAAAACCGTTGCAGAAAAAGTACTGGAACAGTTCAGCATGGATTTTAAAGTTGCTGAGCACAGTCTCTCGGTTGGAACCAGTATCGGTATTGCTTTGTATCCCGATCATGGTGACAGTGCCGACATACTGATTCAAAAATCAGATGTTGCATTGTATGTTGCCAAGCGCAGTAATGATAGATCCATAGCCTTCTATGATGAAGAAGAAGACAAGCACAGCGTATCACGACTGGTACTTATCAAAGACCTGAAGGCAGCGATAGAAAACGATGGCCTTTCACTCGTATATCAACCCCAGGTTGACGTAAAAGGTAAAAATGTTTGCGGTGTTGAAGCACTTTGTCGATGGCACCACCCTGACTTCGGTTTTATTTCCCCTGATGAATTTATCGGCATGGCTGAAGATGCCGGGTTGATTAAGTCGCTGACATGTAACGTGCTGGAAAAAGTTGCCCGGCAAATTGCTGAATGGCAGAAACAATCCATTGATATACGTGTTGCCGTTAACCTTTCAATGGGTAACCTGATGGACCTGAGCCTTCTGGATAAAATCCCTGAGCTTTTAAATGAACATCAAATATCTACCGAAAAGATCAAACTTGAAATCACTGAAAGCATGATCATGTCGGATCCTGACAAGGTTGCCGATCTGTTGAACTCCGATGTTTTCAGAGAAATGCATGTTTCAATTGATGACTTTGGTACCGGCTATTCATCATTGAGTCACCTTAAACGTTTGCCCGTTAACGAGTTGAAAATTGATAAAAGCTTTATCCTCAATATGCTGGAAGACCATGAAGATATTTCCATTGTTGATACCATTATTCAACTGGCGAAAAACCTGGGGCTGAATATTGTCGCCGAGGGTGTCGAGGAGTTTGACATTGTGCGTGTTTTAGCCAGCATGGGTTGTCACGTAGTTCAGGGTTACTACTATGCCAAACCTGTTGCCCCAGAGGAACTGGCAAATACCATTGAAGAAATCCATCAAAAACTGGAAACTGACAAAGCCGCATGATCGCTCATGATGTGCAACAAACCCTGGAACTTAACCGATCAGTTTTGACTGCAACCGGCATTCTCGCCATCACTGCCTGCTGCCGTTAAAACAACCAGATGAGTAACTAGTGGGTTGAGCGCCTGATACGCTGGGCAACTTCATCCGTCATTTTCTGTTCGAGTGCTTCCTGCTGTTTCTGTTCGTCAGCAACCATACGTCCCATCGCCTTATCCATGCTTTGGGTACGAATATGCTTTTCGGTCCATTCCTGTTTATGCTGAGAAGATGTTTGTTTGCTTTGCCTGACAATTTCTTCCTGCTCGGTGATGGCCACTTCCAGATTACTCAAGAATGCCTGGTACTCTCTTAACTGTCCGGCACTGATACCAGCACTGGCACTTTGCTGAAACCTTGCCAGGTACTCGGCATGGTACTGACGCAGGCTATCCAGCTTGGATTCTTCCTCATGCTGCTGCTTCTGTGATAAACCGAATTTACGCGCTGCGCTTGCCTCGCGGTTTTCGGCAACCTTTAGAACAGGTTTAAATCTTTCTGAAGAATTCATTTAATTATCTCAATTTTTTATCAAGCTCAACATTAACAAGACCTAAACTCAATCTGGCCTATATTATTTAGGCCTAAATTTTTAGGCTGGAGGAAACAATGTTTCCAGGTCCGCCAGACTTTGCTCCAGATTCACCGGAGTATACATATCCTGGCGCAGGAAATCCTGCAGCATCGGTATCGCTTCAATCGCGGCATCGATCATCTGATCCGAGCCAGTTTCATAGGCACCAACACTGATCAGGTCACGGTTCTGCTGGTAAACCGAGTAAAGCTGTTTAAAACTGCGCGAACTGATCTGGTGAGCCTGGTCAGTAATGTCATTCATGGCACGACTGATTGACGCCTCAATATCAATCGCAGGGTAATGACCAGATTCTGCCAGCCGCCGGGAAAGGACAATATGACCATCCAGAATAGCTCTGGCTGCATCGGCAATCGGGTCATTCTGATCATCACCCTCTGTTAGTACAGTATAGAACGCTGTGATGGATCCACCACCTTTTTGTCCATTTCCGGCTCTTTCAACCAGATGCGGCAGTTTTGCAAACACTGAGGGCGGGTAGCCCTTGGTGGCCGGCGGCTCATTAATGGCAAGGCCAATTTCACGCTGTGCCTGGGCATAGCGGGTAAGTGAATCCATTAACAAAAGTACCTGCTTACCCTTGTCACGAAAGGCTTCGGCAATACTGGTCGCAAGCATCGCACCATGCATGCGTCGAAGCGGCGCCTGGTCAGCCGGAACGGCAACCACAACCGCTCTTTTCAGGCCTTCCTCACCCAGAATATTATCGACGAATTCCTTAACCTCACGGCCACGCTCACCGATAAGGCCCACCACGACGACATCGGCGTTGGTGTACTTGGTCATCATCCCCATCAATACCGATTTACCCACACCGGAACCGGCAAATAGTCCTAAACGCTGTCCCCTGCCAACGCTAAGCAGCGCATTGATGGCACGTACGCCGACATCAAGCTGTTCACGAATTGGCGCACGGGCCAGCGGGTTGATTGATTCGCCACTTAACGGACGCCGCTGTTCAGACCGGATCGGACCTTTGCCATCAAGCGGGCGGCCGGCGCCATCAATCACACGGCCAAGCAGACCTTCACCCACCAGGGCTTCCCCAACACGACCTGTCGGTACAACACGCGCGTCCTGCTCAAGACCACGGATATCTCCCGTAGGCATCAGGTAGAGGTTTTCAGAAGCAAACCCGACTACCTCAGCTTCTATCTGGTCGCCGTTTCTGCTGATCACATCACACTGTTCACCGATAGCAGCACGACAACCACTGGCCTCCAGTGTCAGGCCAATCATGCGTTTGAGCTTGCCTTCGACGACCATGCCACGGGCATCGGCCAGGTAGTCATGCATCTTGTTGATTCGTGACGCCCAGATCGAACTTCTGTTGCTATCAGGTACAGACTGCTGGCTCATGTTTCTTTACCATTAGTATCTTCATCAGTATCTTCAGAAACCGTGCCAGGGGATTTGGAATCAGGAGATTTGGCTTCCGGTTTTTTTTCAGCTTCCTGGTTTCTTTCGTCAGACAACAATGGAGCAATCAATGCATCCAGTCTTGATTCGAGGGTAGCGTCAATTTGTGAGTCACCGGCCAGGACCTTGCAGCCGCCCCGGTTAAGTACCGGGTCTTCAACAATATTCCAGCCCTGCTCTTTTTCTGAAATGGTAAATACTTCGCGGATAACTGCGGCATCTTCAGGATTGAGAACCAGGGTCACTTCACGGTTTGCTACAGGCAGCGCCGACATGGCTTCGCGAACCACGCCTGCAATATGGCCCGGGTCCATCTTGATTTCGCGGCGGATAAGTTGCCTGACCATACTGATGACCAGTTCCACAACTTCATTTTCAACCTGGTCGTCGAGGTTTTCAAAAGGTTTGTCGAGGCCGGATAACAGTTTGTCAAGAAGTTCGGTTTTTTCTGCCAACTGGGAACGATATTGTTCAAGTGCTTCGTTATGGCCAAACTCAAAGCCTTCTTTCTTGCCCTGCTCAAAAGCCTCCTCATAAGCCTGCTTTTGCAGTTTCTCCAGTTCTGCCGCAGTCATCTGGGCTTTCTTGGGTTTGACCTGTTGCTGCTGGCGCGCTGCACCAGTCATGTCCCTGGGTTGATAATTGGACAGCTTTTCTACATCGGCGGCGCGAATGATTTTAGGGTTAGACGAGTTCTTCACCGCCACCACCTAACATGATTTCACCGGCATCTGCCAATCGACGAACAACGGTAAGAATTTCTTTCTGGGCCGCTTCAACTTCACTGAGCTTGACCGGAGCTGCAGCTTCGAGATCATCACGCAGCATATCGGCGGCACGGGAAGACATGTTCTTGAAGAATTTCTCCTTGAGCCCTTCCTCGATACCACGCATTGCCAGCAGTAACTGATCGGAAGACACTTCCCTGAGCAGCGTCTGGAAGCCGCGGTCATCGATATCGTTGAGGTTTTCAAAGGTAAACATGTTGTCCTGGATTTCCTGTGCCAGGTCTTCGTCGGTTTCGGTGATATCTTCCATCAAGGTAGCCTGGATTGAACCTTCCACCAGGTTGAGAATATCGGCCGCTTTTTTGACACCGCCCATACTGGACGACTTGACGTTACTGGCACCCTGGAACTGTTTTTCAAGGATGTTATCGAGTTCCTGCAGTGCGTTTGGCTGAATACCCTCAAGTGCGGCAACACGCATGATGATGTCGCTCCGGACTTTTTCAGGGAATTCGGAGAGCACTGCAGCTGCCTGGTCAGGGTCAAGAAATGACATGACAATCGAAATAATCTGTGGATGTTCGAGACGGATCACCTCGGCAATCTGCTTGGGTTCCATCCATTTCAACTGCTCCAGCCCCTTACTATTACGGCCCAGCAGGATACGGTCAATCATGCCACCGGCTTTGTCCGCACCAAGTGCCGAAGTCAGCATGTTGCGGATATATTCATCTGAGCCGAGACCGAGAGAGGTCTGGTTACCAATGGTGGCAACAAACTCTGACATCACTTCTTCCATCATGGAGGAAGTTACATTGGTCAGGCCAGCCATCACCATACCCAGGTCCTGAACCTCCTTGGGCCCCATGTGCTGAAGGATATCAGCAGCATGTTTTTCACCAAGTGCGAGCAGCAGCAAAGCCGACTTCTCTACCCCGTTCAACGACGAGGTAGCGACTGGAGCTGCTGCTTGTTGTTCGGCTTCACTCATTATTCTTTAGCCCAGGATTTCACCAGTTGTGCAACACGTTTTGGGTCTTCATCAACCAGGCGTCTGGCTGCTTCAAGTATGCTTTCATAATTGCCCGGACCTGGCAAGCTGATTGGTGCACCGGTTTCGTCTGTCAGCGAGGCAACCGGACCACCTGCGCCAGCACCTGCTGCGGCACCTGCCATTCCGGCAGCACCGCCTTCTCCAGCAGCGCCGGCAGCTCCACCTTCCATAACCGCAATTTCATTACTGGTAAGGCGTTTCATTGCTGGCCTGAGGACCATCAAAATCAGCAGAATAACCACCAGGATACCGCCAACCTGTTTAACCACATCCCATAACCAGGCCTGCTCGTAAATAGGTGTTTCAGGCAGTTCCTCGATAGGCTCAGGCGCCATGAAAGCCGAGTTAATGACTTTTACAGTATCGCCGCGAAGTCCGTCAAAGCCGATCGCTTCACGCACCAGTTGAGAGATGCGTTCAATTTCTTCCGGTGTGCGTTCACGACGCTCTACCTGGCCCTCGGCATTGATTGACAGCATGTCATCAACAACCACTGCAACTGACAGACGCTGCAGATTGGCAGGCGACAGACGTGTATGGCTGATGGTTTTATCAACTTCGTAGTTACGGGTCGCCTGCTTGCTGCTGTTAACAGTTTGAGGAGCGCCTTCTTCACCTCCTGCTCCGCCAGCTACCTCGGGCGCAGCACCCGCCGCTTCAGGCTGATTTGCCAGTGCTCCGGGTACCCCAATTGCGCCACCCAGGGTTGAAGCTTCTTCGTTGACCTGTTCACTGATCAGTGCAGGCATATCCGGGTTATAACGCTGGCTGGTCTGTTCTGTCACTGTAAAGTCGACATCGGCATTAACCTGAACGCGTACCTTACCCTCGCCAAGAATTGGAGTCAGAATGTCGTATACCCGATCACGATAACGGTCTTCCAGCTTGGTGGTGTAATCAAACTGGTCGGCGGACATCTGCATTTCTCTTGAAGATCTGCGGCTGCTAAGCAGGTTGCCTTTCTGGTCAACCACGGTCACATTATCAGCTTCAAGTTCTGCGACACTGGAAGAAACCATGTGCACGATCGCATCAATCTGTTCTTCCTGAAGTTTGCGGCCTGCATAAAGTTTCAGCGTCACCGAAGCGCTGGGTGTTTTACGTTTGCGGATAAACACTGACTGTTTCGGAATAGCCAGGTGAACACGGGCACTTTGCACCGCATTTATGGTTGCAATGGTTCTGGCCAGTTCACCTTCAATGGCACGTTGATGGCGGGCTTTTTCAACCAGCTGGCTTACACCAAAACCGGGCTCACCGGTAATCAGTTCAAACCCCATGCCGGCACTACGGGGCAACCCCATCGCAGCCAGTTTCATCTTGGCGTCGTGAAGCTTGGATGTTTCCACCAGCACCATGCCAGTGGAAGGATCGATTTTGTGTTGGATGTTATTGGTCTGCAGGGCATTGACTACATCGACGGCATCTCTTTCTGAGAGTGACGCATCAAGTACGCTGTAGTTTGGCGTTTGCGTCCACATTACAACCGCAAAACCCAGCGCCACGCTTATCGCGATACCTACCATGGCGCCGATCTGTTTGAAGATGGGATTCATGCCGAGGTTGGGTACATCAGATCCCTGTGCCACCATTTCAGATTTTCCGTCTACTTCCGCCATTTTTTTACCCCAGGATTCGTTTGTTTCTTAAAACCGTTTAATTACGTTATTACTAGTTCGCCCTTGAATAAGCTTTTACCTAAACCGGCATATTCATTACTTCTTTGTATGCTTCCAGGAATTTGTTACGCACTTCAACCATGGCAGTAAATGCCAGCTTGGATTTCTGCGAAGTGATCATGACATCGGTTATGCTGACGTCCGGGTCACCCATTTCGAAACGTGTTTTCAAGTTGGATGATTGTTTTGTAATATCGTTTACGGAACTAATCGACTTGGATAAAACATCTCCAAAGCTAACACCCTGTGTTGGTTCGACTACGGCCTGTGGTTTTACGATTTCAGCCTGTGCCTGGGCCTGCATGACGCGCATCTGTGCCAGTACCTGGCTGATCTCCGGTGATATTGCAGACATAGCTTTCTCCCACTGTCATAAATTTGTCGTTTACGAGGTTTTCTGCAGGATTAATGCCAACTATCCAGTGGAATTTTAAAGTGACCTTATGGAAGAGAGACGGATAGGCTGTATCTTTTTCTTAAAATACTCCAGCCTTATATGCAAGTTTCCTGTTTAGAAGATTAACCGCAAAGCTTTTTACTGGACGCTCGAGCACATCCCTGTGTCGCTCGACTTCGGGCATCCTGCCCTCAGACGCCAGCATAAAGCTTTTCAGTCAACCTTTCTTAATAATAATTGTGGCTTGAAGTACGCGCATTTCTCTCAAAGCGCCCTTGGAGTGCTTATACAAAAGTGTCCGAGCCATGGATGGCGAGGCCAAGCTTACATGGATGTATTCACAGCGTCTTTTGTATAAGTGCACAAGGTCGCTTTAGAAAAAGTAATCAGCGGGGTATCGAAATACCTGCCTCACGTAAACGAGCAATTTTATAACGCAATGTTCTGGGGCTGATGCCAAGAATTTCAGCGGCAACTTTACGACTGCCATTACCACTTTGCAGCGCATCGAGAATCATCTTGTCTTCAACCGATTTCAAATCGCTGCTTAAAGAACCAGAAGCATTTGAAGATGATTCCGCAGGGACATAGTTTTCTATGGTAGGTTTTTCATACGTTGGCGCAGAAGATACATTAACGTCTTCGTTTTCAAAGCAAAGGTTTTCAGCCGTGATTTCATTGCCGGTTCTTAAAATTAAGGCACGCTGCACAACGTTATCAAGTTCCCTGACATTACCGGGCCATTTATGCGTAAGCAATTTTGCCTTCGCTTCATCGCTTAATGAAGGCATGGCTTCACCGTTAACCAGGTGGCGCTGCATCATGAACTCAACCAAAGGTACGATATCACGTGGGCGATCACGCAATGGCGCCAGTGTTAATGGAAAAACATTCAATCGATAAAACAGGTCTTCCCGGAAACGACCTGCAGCCACTTCTTCCCGAAGTTTACGGTTTGAAGTTGCAAGCACACGCACATCAAGGTCAATCGTTTTGGTTCCACCCAGACGCTCAACTTCACGCTCCTGCAACACACGTAACAGCTTGGCCTGCAATGACATACTCATTTCGGAAATCTCATCCAGTAACAAAGTACCACCCTGTGACTGTTCAAATTTCCCGGCACTGGATTTATACGCACCGGTAAAAGCACCTTTTTCATAACCGAACAAAACAGCTTCAAGCATGTTGTCGGGAATTGCTGCACAGTTAATCGCAACAAATGGCTCTTCAGCACGTGGTGAGTTTTGATGAATAAAACGTGCAAACACTTCCTTACCGGAACCACTTTCACCACCGATCATTACCGATGCATCGCTTTGTGCAACACGACGTGCCATCTCAACCAGTTCACGTGTACGCAGGTCTTCAGCGATAAGCGTACTGACCTGTTCTGCTTCAGCGGGCTGATAACGACTGATTTTTTCAATCAGCATATCGGATTCAAAAGGCTTCACCAGGTAATCCACTGCGCCTAAGTGCATGGCCGCAACTGCCCTTTCAACCGTAGCAAATGCAGTCATAAGAATGACGGGAATTGAGTTAAAACGTTTACGAATGTTTTCAAGCAGTTCGAAACCATCCATCGGTTTCATCTGTACATCACTTACCACCACCATCACTTCCTGGTGCGCAAGTATATTTAAAGCTGCCTGGCCATCAGTGACATGAATTGGCTGCAGCCCGGCAAGCTCAAGTGTATCTGCAAGTGCCTGCCCAAGGCTTTTATCATCTTCGACAATTAATACAGTTTTATCAGTCATGATGTTTCTCCTGATCTGTTTTCCTGAATCGCTTCATCACATGTATCCTGATTCATTCCGGTATCTAAATTCATACCGGGTAGACAGATTACAAAGCCTGCACCGGTTTCATATTTCTTATTGCTGTCATCAAGCAGTCGTATAGCACCACCATGGGAAAGAATGACATTCTGCACAACCGCTAAACCAAGTCCGGTACCGTTACTGCTGGTGGTAAAGAACGGGTTAAAAACCCGGCCTCGAATCTCTTCATCGATGCCGACTCCATTATCTTCAATGCGAATGCAAAAACCGTCTTCAACCGGCATCAGGGTCATTTCGATTTCAACCTGCTCACCACCATGTCTTAGAGAGTTTTCAACCAGGTTTACCAGGGCACCACTGATCGCATCATTATTGCCTTTTACAAAGGCTTCACCATCTGTTTTATCGATGACGTTAAAAGCAGCTTTATGGGTTTCGATCATTGAATCCACACTATCTTCAACATCACCAATCAGGTTGGAAAGGTTTATCGTATCCGGCTCGTAGTGACCACCTCGCGCAAAAGCCAGCAGATCCCTCACCTGGTTTTCAGTATGCTTGAGGCTTTGTCTTAATCTTTCACTGAATCTTTTACGCTGTTCCAGGCGTAAGTCATCACGGCCCAGGTTTTCGGCATACAGCAAGGCAGATGCAACCGGGGTACGAATCTGATGTGCAAGTTGCGCTGCCATTTCACCCATTTCAGCCAGACGCTGCTGTCGGTTTAATTGTTCCTGTAATGCACGGCTGTCAGTGACATCAATAACAACCAGAATTTTGCCGGGATCAGGCGTGAGATTTTTCCTGGAAACACTGATGCTGCGACCGTCCTTGAGTCGAAATTCATTATTGGCCGTCTGTTCCTGGATCTGTTCGATGAAGACCTCAGGCCACAGACGTCCCCAGCGGATTTCCGGGAACAGGAACTCTGCTACCGGGTTGAACTGGTCAATGCGGTCTTTGTCATCAACGACGATAACAGCAGCAGGCAGTGCCTGCAGTACCGTGTAAAGACGATTGGCCAAACGCTCCTTATCACGTAATTCCTGGATGTGTCTTTTTCTGGATTCAGACAGCTCCCGGGTTAGCTGGGCAACCTGGGCCTGTAATTGTTGATAATGATGATCTGCAGAATCAGTAAGCTCCGGGGAAAATTCATCAACAAAATGAATGGATGCTTCCGGAATAGATGCCTGTGGAATAGATGCTTCCGGATGATTAGCTTCAGCATGTGAAGATGGGGCTGATTGTGATGCAATGGCTTGTGGCATAGCAAATCCGCTTGATTATGAGTCTCCCACTCACAGAAGCGAAATATGTGCCAAATTTATTTTTTAATATTTTTCAATGACTTAAAAATTATTTAATCTATAAAGTCAAATTAATGGCGTGTCTTTTTCACGCTGCATGTCATATTTACGTAGCTTTTCCACCAGGGTGGTTCGACGCATTTTCAGTATTTTAGCTGCCTGCGCCACTACCCCGTCAGCTTCGTCCAGGGCCTGCTGAATCAGGATCTTTTCCATGTCCGCAAGATGAGCCTTTAAATCCAGGCCATCTGCAGGCAGTTGTGTCGGTTCGTTAACGACTACTGCCGGCATTTCATCATTAACTTCAGAAAACTGTTCCTGATAAGGCTTGGGATCGGCAAGCTTGAGTTCCTGGATGGGAACATTTTCGCGGAATTTTTCCGGCAGATCACCAACATCGACGACGCCATGTGGAAACAGGATAGCAAGTCGCTCAACCAGGTTGGCCAGCTCCCTGACATTACCCGGCCAGGTGTAATATTTAAGTGCCGATACGGCTAGCGGCGTTAACCTTACCGAACCGCGTTTTTCACTTTCGACCCGGCGAATCAGGTCATGCACCAGCATCGGTATGTCTTCAGTACGATCCCTGAGCGGTGGCATATCGATGGGAAATACATTCAGACGGTAAAACAGGTCTTCACGAAATAGCCCTTCCTGGATCCGGTCCTCCAGGTTGCGGTGCGTTGCCGCCAGAATGCGTACATCACACTCAATGGTTTTGTTACTGCCAACGCGCTCAAAAGTTCTTTCCTGTAAAACACGAAGAATCGTCACCTGCATTGGCATACTCATGTCACCAATCTCATCCAGAAACAGCGTACCGCCCTCGGCCATTTCAAAGCGGCCTTTACGGGCTGTTATTGCCCCGGTAAAAGCGCCCTTTTCATGTCCGAACAGTTCACTTTCGAGTAAATCCTCCGGAATGGCACCACAGTTGACCGGAACAAAAGGTTTGCTGCGGCGGCTTGAATGGTAATGCAGCTTGCGGGCAACCACTTCCTTACCGGTTCCGGACTCGCCCAGAATCAGGACAGTAGCACTGGAATTGGCGACCTGCTGAATCATCTGGTCGATTTCCCTGGAAGCACTGGAGCTGCCAGACATGCTGCGGAACATTTCCAGCGGTCTCTGGGCACTGACATCAGATTGGCTTTCAAGAAAAACCTGGGCTTTATGAATAAGGTTTACCAGTACATCAAATGTTATTGGCAGCTGGATGTTGCCCAGTACATCACCTTCCGGACGTTCGGGTAACTGTCCCTGGTCTCCAAACATGAACACGGGTAACTTGGGGGAATTTTCAGCCGCTGCCCTGGTAACACTGCTCAGCTGTTTGGCACTGAAGCTGGATCCGAGAAAAATACCGATAAGAGGTCGGGTCCAGGTCTCCTGCAGCTTATCTGGCAGGCCTTTTGGATCGCCAAGTGATTCAACCGTGCAACCCATGAACCTTAAGGCATCAGTCATTTTATCAGCGCTTTCAGCCTGGTCACCGATAACGATGACACAACCTCGCTGCAGCAGATCGACACCATCCTGCAGTTCTTTATTCACATCTCTCCCCAGAGGTAAAAGTTATAATTTTCTTTTAAATCTTATACTTGTGTGAAGTAAAGCACTGGCACCCCGGATTGTCAAAAAAATGTCGCAGATGAATTTAATCGATGCTTGACATCACTTGCACAGACACGTGAAATAGCTTGTGAATTCGCAATATAGGCAATGACATCTTGAACGACATACCCCTTAGTGTGCTGTTTAGTGCACTTGGCGTTTTGATCCTTCTTTCCGGTTTTTTCTCCGGATCTGAAACCGCACTGATGACCCTGAACCGCTATCGCCTGAAGCACATGGCTGATAACGGGCACCGTGGCGCCATACATGCAGCACGGCTTCTGAAACGGCCAGACCGCCTTATCGGCCTGATTCTGCTGGGTAACAACTTTGTAAATATCCTGGCTTCGTCGCTATCAACCATTATTGCGTTACGCCTCGGTGGTGAAGCCTACATCGCCGCCGCCGCAGGCATCCTGACGCTGGTAATCCTGATTTTTGCCGAGGTTGCACCAAAAACACTGGCTGCATTAAAACCCGAACGGCTCGCCTTTCCAGCAGCCTGGGTCTATACCCCGCTACTTTACCTGCTCTACCCGTTGGTGTGGGTCGTCAATGGCATCGCCAATAATCTTCTTAAGCTACTCGGTGTATCAGTCAGCGACAACATTGGTGAAACCTTAAGCCAGGAAGAACTGCGCACAGTCGTTATTGAAGCGGGCATAATGATCCCCGATAACCACCAGAAGATGCTGCTTAATATACTTGATCTGGAGAACGTTACCGTCGATGACATCATGATTCCGCGCAACGAAGTTGACGGCATTGACATCAACGATCCGATGGATGAAATCATCACTTTCCTGAAAAGTACAAACTACACCCGCATCCCGGTTTTCCAGGATACCATTCATCATGTTTTGGGCATCATTCACATCCGACGCTGTATGCAGATGATCATGGCTGGTGAACTGGACAAGGAAAAACTGAGATCCCTGATACGCAAACCCTACTTTATTCCTGAAGGCACACCGTTAAATACCCAGCTTATTCATTTTCAGCGAGAGAAAAGACGTATCGGTCTTGTAGTCGATGAATATGGTGACCTGCAGGGACTGGTTACCCTAGGTGACCTGCTGGAGGAAATTGTCGGGGAGTTTGTCACAGACCCGCTGGATGAACTGGATGACGTTCAGGACATGGGAGACGGCACCTACCTGGTCAATGGTAATGCCAGCATCCGTGAGCTGGTCAAGAAAATGAAATGGGATTTACCCACCAAGGGACCGAAAACATTTAACGGACTGCTGCTTGAACAGCTGGAAACCATTCCGGAGACCGGTATCAGCATTCTGATCGCCGGCTACCCGGTTGAAATATTACAAACCCAGAATAATATGGTGAAAGTCGCTAAAATATCGCCAAACATGAGAAAAATACAAAACTAAAATCATCGACAGGAAATCCAGGCTTATGAACTCTTCTTCAGATAACAGACGTGCTTTTCACCGAATTTTCTTTGATGCCAGCGTAGCAGTTATCGTTGATCATAAAATGTACAAAACCAGTTTGATCGATGTGTCCCTGAACGGTGCACTCATCAGCGAACCTGAAGGTATCAGTCTTTCCAGTGAACAGGAAGTCCGCCTCGAAATTGATCTGGGTGAATCCCATAACCTGATAGCCATGGATGCCATGGTTACTCACCTGGAAAATGATCACATTGGCCTTAAAATGAAACAGATTGACGTCGACAGCATCAGCCACTTGCGTCGCCTGGTGGAACTCAATCTCGGTGACAGTGATCTGTTGCATCGTGATCTCGAACACCTGGCCCACCCTGAAAGTTGATGAAACACAAGGATCTTGTCCGGCGTTTTTCTTTCGTTAACGAACCGATACGCGGCCAGCTGGTCACCCTGGACGCTTCCTGGCAGGAAATCATCAATCGTTCTGAAGCAGGAGAATATGCCAGGACAATGCTCGGGCATGCACTTGCTGCTGTTTCATTAATTGCCAGTACATTGAAATTTGATGGCTCCATCACTCTTCAGATTAAAGGAAATGGCCCGGTGAACCTGCTGGTCGTCGAAGCAACCTCTGCCAGGACGATTCGCGGCGTGGTTCGCCAGTCACAGGCTGAGTTTGATGAAACACTTGCACTAATTGACATTTTCGGTGCTGACAAAATGGTGATCACGATAAATTCAGGCAAGGGGCGTCCTTACCAGGGTATTGTTCCCCTCACGGGACAGAATCTGTCTGAAGCACTTGTCGGCTACTTCGAACATTCGGAACAGTTACAGACCCATTTGTGGCTCGCTGCAGATGCGAATAGCGCCGCCGGCATGCTGATTCAGAAAATGCCCCCCAAATCTGATAATTCGACTGGGCCTGATAATTTGACTGGGTCTAATGATTATAAAGAATCACATGATGAAGATGCCTGGAGTCGTGTCATTCAGCTTTCAGAAACGATAAAGCCTGAAGAATTGCTGGAGCTTGACTCTGAAACCATTGTTTATCGCCTGTTTCACGAGGAAGATGTCAAAATTTTTGAAGAGCAGCAAGTATCATTTCATTGCAGTTGCACTCGAAGCCGTACCGATGCAATGCTGGTCACGCTGGGAAAAACCGAGATTAAGCAAGTGTTGGCAGAAGAAGGAGAAATCAGCATCCAATGTGAATTCTGTAATGAAGTCTACCGCTATGATGCCATCGATGTGGAAAAGCTGTTTATCGACAATTTGGTAGAACCAAGCGAAAACAGACATCATTAATAGTCAAAACCTATCATTTTGATCCAACAAAACGATTAAACAAATTACGAAAAATCGTATCTCATAGTAAACAAGTCAACTATTACTGGAGTGATGCTATGAGAATTTCTTCTAAAAGCCGTTTTGCCATAATGACTATGCTGGAATTGGCTGTAACTAGACCGGATAAAGCAATCCGGTTGTCTGAGATAGCTGATAGTCATGGCATCTCTATTTCATACCTCGAGCAGATCATTGCGTCTCTGCGTGAGAAAGGCCTGGTCGTTGGTAAACGCGGACCCGGCGGTGGTTATGTTCTCGGCAAGGAGGCAGCCGAGATTTCGATTTCAGCTATTATTGCCGCAGTGGATGAGTGGGTTGAGTACTCTCAGGAAAAGATTCGTACCAACAAATTCCAACATTTGCAATTAACTACCCGCAGCCTCTGGGATGATTTAAGTCTTCGGATTTATGATTACCTGAAAGGCATCTCGCTTCAGGATCTGATTGATAACAATTATCAATTGTTCGCTGAAAAGGCTGCTTAAATCTAAAGTTGCATAAATCAATAATTCCCTCTTCTCTACTGAAGAGGGAATTCTAGACAACCTCTTTTACAGTCTTTAAGGTTTCCCAGATTGTGTCAACTTCCATGGGCTTGTAATACAAATACCCCTGGGCTTCCATACAGCCATTCTCACCCAGAAACTCAACCTGCTCCTGGGTTTCCACCCCTTCGGCCACCAGGGACAACTGCAGTCCGTGTGCAATTCCTATAATAGCTCGAGTTAATTCGACATCTTCCTGGTCTG
>CALAZS010000293.1 GCA_937926265.1 uncultured Gammaproteobacteria bacterium | reverse complement strand
GTGCATTCATCCTGCATCAATTCAGGAACTACGGATTTACCCGCCAGAATATTTGGCATGGCAAAATATCTAGTCTTCAAAAGGCCAAGCTTGATAAAAATGAAATACGACAACCAGTGAACCTTGTAAGCTACCACCATCGGCTTTTTATAAAGCATAATCTCAAGGGTGGCAGTGCCTGAAGCAGTCAGGAGAACATCAGACGCTGCCATCACGTCACGTGACTGGCCATCCAGAAGTTTAATATCATTGAGTGAATGCTCAGAAATCCTGGATTGAACATATTGGTAGATTGCGGGTGTTGCCATTGGCGCAATAACCTGCAGATCAGGCAATTTGCGTTTTAGAATTCTAGCCGCTTCAAGAAAGTCATCGGTTAACCGTGTCACCTCGGACATGCGGCTTCCCGGCAGAAAACCCAAAACAAGCTTTTCTGTATCCAGGTCCAGTTTTTTTTGAGTGTCTTTTTGATCGGGTACTGCCTTTAAAGCCTGGGCCAGTGGATGACCAGCATAGTGAGCTTTAACCCTGTGGCTGGCCAATAAAGGCACTTCAAAGGGGAATATACTCAAAACCAGGTTGACTGCCTTTTTTATTTTTTTTACACGGTTTTCGCGCCATGCCCAGATAGTTGGGCAAACATAGTGCACCGTCGGTATTCCGGCCTTTTTTAACTTAGCTTCAAGTCCCAGGTTAAAATCCGGTGCATCGACACCAATAAAAATATCAGGGGGTATTGTCAGCCATCTTTTAACCAGGTCTTTACGAATGCGAAGCAGTTCAGGCAAATGCCTGAGTACTTCGACCAAACCCATTACAGAGAGTCTTTCCATTGGATACCAGCTTTGTAATCCCTGTGCCTGCATCATAGAGCCGCCGATGCCTTCAAACTGAATCTGCGGATGCAGCTTTTTCAATGCGGACATTAGGTGCGATGCGAGTTGATCGCCAGATGGTTCAGCTGCAACTATGCCTATCCTAATACTTTTCAAGGTTATTGCATTAAAGTTTATTAGCGGATGATACTGCGGTTGGATTTATTCAGAAACTCTGTCATCAAGCCAACTACAGGTGCATCTTTAGCCATTTCCTTCAATTTAGCCTCGGCCTGTTCCAGAGTGAGACCGGATTTATAGAGTTGCTTGTATGCTGTGAGAATACAACGAAGCTGTTCATCTGAGTATCCACGGCGTTTTAAACCTTCCTTGTTGATACCATGCGGTTTTGCCGGGTGTCCGCCGACAGTAATGTAAGGCGGGACATCTTTACCAATAACACTACCCATTGCGGTAAAACAATGTGCACCTACCCGGCAAAACTGGTGAACAATGGAAAAGCCACCAAGAATCGCCCAGTCTTCAACATGCACATGCCCGCCAAGTGAGGCCGCATTAGCTAAAATGACATGATCTCCAATGGAACAGTCATGGGCCACATGGGTGTAAGCCATTAGCAGGTTATCGCTGCCGATACGCGTGTAAACAGCATCCTGGGAAGTGCCTCGGTTTAGCGTCACATTTTCCCGAATAACATTGCGGTCGCCAATCTCAAGGAATGTTTCCTCTCCGGCATATTTTTTATCCTGGGGATCTTCGCCAATACTCGAAAACTGGAAAATTTTATTGTCTTCACCAATCCGGGTTGATTTACTGATGACAACATGTGGACCAACCGTGGTGCCCTTTCCAATGACCACATTCGGCCCAATGATCGAAAATGCGCCAACACTAACACCATCCGCTATTTCGGCAGTCGAATCGATAAGGGCACTTTCATGAATGTTTGCGTTTGGATGAATCAAGTTACACTTCCCGGGAAGTACACATGATCTGAGCGGTTGCAGCGACCTTGCCTTCGACCTTTGCCTCGCAATCAAATGTCCAGATATTCATTCGCTTCTTTAACAGATGGGCATGGAGTTCCAGTTGATCTCCCGGAGAAACAATATCCTTGAATCTCACTTTATCTATACCAACAAAATAATATAGCGATTCTTTGCCACCGACATCTTCCGGAGACGTTTCCATTGCCAGTAAAGCCGTAGCCTGTGCCAAAGCTTCTACGATCAGCACACCTGGCATAACCGGTTTGACCGGGAAATGACCTTGAAAAAAAGGTTCGTTGAATGAGACGTTTTTGTAACCGACCAGATACTCACCTGACTTGTAATCTGTTACCCGGTCAATAAGTAAAAATGGGTATCGATGAGGCAGCAGTTCAAGGATTTTTTTTATATCCATGTTCATGGATGGCTCCGGAATTATTCTATTTATTTAAAGAGTTTTCTTGGTATTGCATATATAAACATTACAATCATATGCGACTGGCAATTATGAATCCAGATTCAATTGTTTTAATTTTTCCTCGAGGTGCTTAACTCTGTCGTTTAAATCATTAAGCTGTCTCAATCTGACCATATTCCTGCTCCAATCAGAATGCTGCATTGCCGGTACGTTACCGGTGTAATGACCCGGTTTTTTTATAGACTTGGTTACCTCGGTCATTGAAGAAATATGTACGTTATCTGCGATAGTTAAATGCCCGACAATTCCTGAAAGGCCACCGATTGTACATCCTGCCCCGATCGATGTGGACCCGGCAATAGCAGTGCCACCGGCGATAGCCGAGTTTTTGCCAATTTTGACGTTATGTGCAACCTGAATCTGGTTATCTAAAATCACACCATCTTCAATCACCGTATCACCAAGCGCGCCCCGATCGATTGTTGTGTTGGCTCCAATTTCAACATCATTGCCAACAACAACTTTACCGGTCTGGGGAATTTTTACCCAGGTTCCATGATCATTGGCAAAACCAAAACCATCACTGCCAATAACAGCACCTGATTGAATAAAGCAGCGTTCTCCAACTTTTACTTCATGAGCAATGGTGACATTAGCCGCCAGATGAGAATTTTTACCAATGAATGAGTTTCTGCCAAGTACGCAACCGGGCTCAATAATGACAGCCTCTTCAACAATCACGCCTGCCTCAATGACACATGAAGGACCAATGGAAGCAGAGTCTGAAATTATCGCAGAATCTGCAATAACAGCAGTTTCATGAATACCTTTTACCGCCTCTTCAGGCTGGTGAAATAATTGGGCTGATCTGGCAAAAGCCAGGTAGGGATTATCAACAACCAGGAGATTTTTCACCTGGCAGTTCTCAACAAACTTTTCCCGCAAAATTACGGCTGAAGCAGAAGTTTCTGAAAGCTGGTTGTGATAACGCTCGTTGGAGAGAAAGCTAACCTCACCAGCAACCGCAGCTGATAGGGTGTTTACAGCTGAAACCATGCAATCACCATCACCTATCAACCTGGCCTCTATATGTTCAGCCAGAACTGATAAGCTAATCTTTTGTGGCATGTTCTCTGATTGTAGATTTTTTAAAATTATTCAGTAAAACAATTCATATATAAACCTGGCAGGTTTACTCTGAATTATTTCTTCATTTTCTTAAGAACCAGATTGGTAATGTTGGCACGATCACTGGCATAAATAACACTGGGCTTTTCCAGGATGATGTCATAATTATTTTCTTTTGCGACTTCGACAATAAGTTCAGCAATCTGTTTACGAATTTTTAACAGTTCCTGGTTACGTTTCAGTGCTATATCTTCATTGAATGCATCTTTATCGTTAGTTAATTCACGGCCACGCTTGCGGATATCTTTTTCCAGTCTGAGCAGTTCACTTTCACTCATGACCGCACCATCTTTCTGTTTCTTTTCAACAAGCTTGGAAAGTTGGTTGTTCTGAGCTACAAGCTTGTTTTTTCGGGGCAGAAACTCTTTTTCAAGTTTTGCAACCAGCGCCTTGGTCATTGGTGACTGATCAAGCAGTACAGCACCATCGACGTAGCCAATTTTAAAATCAGCCGCATTTACTGAGCCTAAAAAGACTGATGTCAGTATAAAAAGTGTTAAGAGGGTTGCTTTAAACTTCATTATGTATGTCCTTAAAAATTATTACCCAGGTTGAATTGGAAATTTTCTATATCATCGCCAGATTTGTCATTAAGCGGTTGCGCAAAGCTCACTGTAAGTGCACCAATTGGCGACAACCATGATGCTGAAAGACCAACTGATGTTCGCAATTCATCGAACTCGATATCAGATTTATTGCTATCAAAAACATTACCGATATCGAAAAACAAACCTAGTCTTGCCGTATCTTTGAAACCATCAATTGGTGGCGGAAAAATCAGTTCTGCGTTACCTACGATTTTCACATTGCCACCAAGAGGATCCTGGTCACCAGCTGCTTCCCTGGGACCAAGGCTCGCAGTCTCATAACCACGGACTGTACGGACACCACCGGCGAAGTAGTTTTCAAAAAACGGGAAGGTATCCAAGTCCCCATATGTATCACCATAACCGAGATCAGCATTAAGTGATAAAGTAAATACTTTGGACATCGGAAAATAGTGACGGTTCTTATAGCTTAGTTTGTAATAGGTTAAATCACTGCCGGGAATGGTAATTTCACCCTGAATACTCTGGCGTCCACCACGCGTGGGAAAAATGGCGGTATTACGAGAATCATGGCTCCAGGAAGCCACCAGCGGAAAATCAAGGAATTCGTCACCATTGTCAGCAATAAATTGACGTATTTCGTTTGACGCTGTTGGACCAATATTGAATTCAGTATTTCTAATATCTAAACCGAGATTAATTCGGTCAAACTCGTTGGTTGGAATTCCCAGGTTAACACCTGCAGTAAAAGAGTTGGTGGCATAGTCAGCAGTATCCAGCTCGTCAAAATCAACTTCACGGTAATCCAGGTTAAAGCCACGACTGATGCCATCAACCGTGTAATATGGATTCGTGTAGGCAAGCTGATACCTGGTATCGACATCACTGTTATTGAATGCCAATGACACCTGTTTGCCCGTACCAAAAAAGTTTTTCTCGGTAATACTGGTATTAAAAACGATACCCTGCGACTGGGAATAACCGAGGCCCGCCAGGAAGGCACCGGAGGATTTTTCTTTTACCGCAACATCAACATCAACCTGATCCGCAGAACCTGGTACGGCAGGTGTCTCTATGGTGACATCTTCAAAGTAATCGAGACGCTGCAATCTTTCACGGGACTGTTTAACATTCTCACTGGAATACCAGCCGGTCTCCATCTGACGCATTTCACGTCTTAAGACTTCATCTCGGGTCCTGTCATTTCCAGTGATATTTACACGACGCACATAGACCCGGTTACCCGGATCTACATAGAAGGTAATTGCAACCGTTTTTTCTTCTTCGTTAATTTCCGGGATACTGTTTACGTTGGCAAAAGCATAGCCGTTATCAGCCAATTTACGGTTGATGCGATCTGAACTCTCAACGATGTTTTTACGAGAAAAAGCTGTACCGCGGGTTAAGTGAATTAGCGGGAAAAACTCTTCTTTAGGTAAAACAAAATCACCCGCCAGTTTTATGTCACTGATGCTGAAAATATCACCTTCATCGATATTGACAGTTATAAAGATGTCTTTCTTATCAGGGGAAATACTGACCTGTGTGGAAGTAATTTTGAAGTTGATGTAACCGCGGTTGAGATAGTATGAACGTAAAGCTTCGAGATCTGCAGACAGTTTTTGCCTGGAATACTGATCAGATTGATCAAGTGGATTCCACCAGCTCGGCTCACCAAGTTTAAACTCTTCAAGCAAATCTTCTTCTTCAAAAGATTTGTTTCCGACAAGATTGATATTCTTGATTTTGGCGGATTCGCCTTCAGCGATACTGATTCGAACAGCAACACGATTTCGCTCAAGTGGCGTCACAGTTGATGTCAGCTCAACAGCATATTTACCTTCACTATAAAATTGTCTACGCAGTTCCTGCTCAATTTTATCGAGTACGGAACGGTTAAAAGTTCTGCCTTCTGCGAGGCCAATTTCCTTAAGTCCAGCTAAAAGCGCTTCGGTTTCAATGGATTTGTTACCGATGATTTCAATTTCCGAGATAGCCGGCCTTTCCTGAACAAGAACCACAAGTACATCATCTTCGTACTCAAGCTTGATGTCCTTAAAGTAGCCTGATTTGAAAAGAGATTTAATGATATCCGCAGTATCGTCAGAATCGACAGTTTGGCCTATTTTGACTGGAAGATAATTGAAAACAGTACCAGCTGAAATTCTCTGCAGGCCTTCAACACGAATATCCTTGATAACCAATTCAGCTGAATGAAGTTGCATTGCGGAAAACAAAAGAAATCCGGCAAGCAATAATTTTCCTTTTCCATGCATCATATTTATATATAAAACAATTAGTTTGGTTACTTATTTAAAGTTTTTTATTAGATTATTCTTGTTCAACCAGTCAATTATAAAGTAAAAGACCATGCATTCATAATATTAAAATTTTCAACTAATTAACCTGCAAAACGTGAAATATCCACATAAAAAGCCAGCCCCATAAGCGCGAGCAACAGAGCCAGGCCAATTCGCTGACCAAACTCTATAAAACCTTCAGATAAAGGACTACCCTTAATCGCTTCGAGTAAAAAGAAAAACAGGTGACCTCCATCAAGAACAGGGATAGGCAACAGGTTCAGAACACCAAGACTGATACTGACAATAGCCAAAAACTTAACAAAATAAATAAAACCGATACTGGCGGTTTTACCGGCAGTTTGCGCAATCGTAATAGGCCCACTTAAGTTATTAACCGAAGCGTCACCGGTTAATATTTTACCCAGCACCTTGAGTGTCAACACACTGAAGTCCCAGGTTTTCTCTACGGACAATTTCAAAGCAACGACAGGACCGTAGGTTATTTTGGCCTGGTACTGCTCAAGAAAACCTTCGGGAATTTCAGCAGCAGCACCGATACGACCAATTGTCTCATCGCCGAGTTCGACAGTTTTTGGAATTAACGTTGTTTCCAGAACTGATGAATCACGTTCGAAACTAACCTGAAGCGGTTTTTCAGGGTTCTTTCGAATCACATCTACCCAGACTGACCAGCTGTCAACTGATTCACGGTTAACCGAAATAATTTCATCGCCCTTTTGTAACCCAGCCTTGTCCGCAGCTTCACCAGCAACCACTTCACCAATAATTGCCGGCAGTTTTGGCGAGAAAGGCTTTACCCCCATTTGCTCAAGCAGACTGACATCAGTGTTTTCCGGGTCAATTTTGTTCATATTCAGTTGGACAGTTCGCGGATAATCCTGTGCATCTGAAACAGACAGGGCGACCTGGTCGGATTCAATCGAACTGGCAAGTAGCGCATATACGGTATTTTCCCAGGTAGCAGTCTGCCTGTCGCCAATAGCTGTAATTCTGTCACCAGTCAAAAGACCAGCTTCTGCTGCCGGAGAATTATCTATGACATCTCCAACAATAGGTTTCATTCCGGTATCACCAACAACAAACACCAGCCAGTAGGCAAAAATTGCAAACAGGAAATTGAACAAAGGTCCAGCAAACACAATGGCACTGCGGACCTTGAGACTTTGACGATTAAAAGCCCTGTGAACTTCGGATTCATCAACAGGCGCTTCTCTTTCATCAAGCATTTTGACATAGCCACCTAGCGGAATTGCAGCTACAACGTATTCAGTACTATCAACTTTGCCTGTTTTTTTCCAGATAGGTTTGCCAAATCCTACCGAAAAACGCAGCACCTTTACGCCGAGTTTACGTGCCACCCAAAAATGACCAAACTCGTGGATACTGATTAAGATGGCCAAGGCGACCACAAAAGCCAGCAATGTAAATGCTAAGGAGCCCATTAATTCAACCTTTGTCGGACGAAATTGTTTGCCATCAACCTGGCACGCTCATCGATTTCAAGTAAATGATCAATCGATTCAATATCTTCAGCTGCAATACCGTTAAGAACAAGTGCATTAATTTCAGGGATTTTGGTAAAACCGATCTGATTTTGCAAAAAGGCCATCACCGATATCTCATTGGCTGCATTCAAAATTGCAGGAGCGGAATCCTTTTCTTTTAGCGCATCGAATGCAAGTTTAAGACAGGCGAAACGTTCATAATCCGGTTTATAAAAATCCAGACGCCCTACCTCAAACAGGTCAAGTTTGCTGACTCCGGAGCCAATGCGCTGTGGCCATGCCATTGCATGGGCAATCGGTGTACGCATGTCCGGGTTTCCCATTTGCGCCAGAACCGATCCGTCATCATATTCGACCATCGAATGAACCACGCTTTGAGGATGAACAACCACCTCAATTTTTTCAGGACTGGCATTAAACAACCAGCGCGCCTCAACCACTTCGAGACCTTTATTCATCATGGTGGCCGAATCCACCGAAATCTTTTTTCCCATATCCCAGTTAGGGTGGCTGACCGCCTGTTCAGGCGTGACACCGGAGAGTTGTTCTGCAGGCGTATGCAGAAATGGACCTCCAGATGCGGTCAAAAGTACACGACTGACGCCAACTTCACCGAGTCCCTTTTGATAGTCAGCGGGCATACACTGGAAAATAGCGTTGTGTTCACTGTCGATAGGCAGTATCTGGGCACCATGTAAGTTAGCGGCATCCATGAACAGGTGACCAGACATCACCAATGCTTCCTTGTTGGCAAGTAAAAGTTTTTTACCTTTTTTAACAGCTGCAAGTGCCGGCAGTAACCCTGCCGCACCAACTATTGCCGCCATCACCATATCATTTTCGTCCAGAGAGGCAACATCAACCAGTGCCTCATCACCAACCATTACCTGTGTAGATACATCATTGAGATTAACCAGGTTTTCGGCCAATTTTTTACCCGCATGTTCATCAGCCATGACTGCATAATCAGGCTTGAATTCATCACAGAGTTTTAACATGCCTTCAACATCATGATTGGCTGTTAAAGCAATAACTTTGTAAAGATCGGGATGCTGACGACATATATCAAGCGTATTCAGACCTATCGAACCGGTTGCTCCCAGTACTGTAATATTCTGCATTACAGTTCGCCCCCGGTAATCAGCAGGATGCCAAACAGGTAAACCGGTGCGGCAGCAATTAAGCTGTCAATACGGTCATATACCCCACCATGGCCGGGCAATAAATTGCCACTGTCTTTTACACCGCGCTCACGTTTGATTTTACTTTCAAACAAATCACCACCAACTGAAACTGCGGCCACAGCAACGCCTACAAAAGACAGTAGAAATGGATTTATTTCAGCAAAGAAATCATATTCAGTCATGAAAAAACCAATAATCGAAACAGCAGTAAATGCCCCGATCACGCCTTCCCATGTTTTGCCGGGACTGACTACCGGCGACAGCTTGTGTTTACCGAATTTATGGCCGGCAAAATACGCAGCTGTATCAGCTGTCCAAATCAGCACCAGCAGAAACATGACCAGCATAGACCCATGATTTTCTACAGCATGCAAATTCACAATGGAGGTCCAGGCGGCAGCAAGCAAAATAATACCAACCGGTAACTGGACATAATTAACCCCTTCAGATAATTCAATTGGAGAACGTTTAGCAACCAGGTAAACAGTCAAACCCAACCAGACCAGTGACACCAGCCCAAACATAATCAAAGGTATTTCAACATGCAGCATGAATTGCCACATGGCATATAAACCAACCAGCATTATCAGGGAGAAAATAATTTGCCCGGCTTTATTAAGGCCACAGAGCATGCCCCATTCGAACGCTGCCAAAGAAACAACCAGAATCATCGCCAGGGCAAAGACACTGTGATCAGCAAAAAGCACCAGCCAGAGTGCTACCGGAATTAATACAAGAGCAGTAATGACACGTTGTTTTAACATCCGGTTAATTCACCTGCTCGGCTGTTTTACCAAAGCGACGCTGTCTACCCGCATAATCATCCAGGGCCTTTTGATAGGCAGTTTCATCAAAATCCGGCCAAAGCACTTGAGTAAAATAAAGTTCCGCGTAGGCAGCCTGCCATAATATGAAATTGCTGACACGCAAATCACCGCCGGTACGAATAAACAAATCCACTTCCGGCAAATCAGAAAAACAAAGTTCCGCCTGTATTTTCTTTTCGGTTATGGAAACCGGCTCAAGCTCACCTTTTTTAACTTTTTCAGCAAGCTTGACCGCTGCCTGGGTAATATCCCAACGACCGCCATAGTTGGCTGCAACCTGCAATATCAAGCCGGAGTTGTTTTCAGTCTGCTGCTCGGCTTTTACTATTTGAGCCTGAAGTTTTTTATCAAACGCAGATATATCACCAATAACTTTCAATCGAACATTATTTTTATTAAGTTTCTTAACTTCGTTCTTTAAAGCTACCAAGAACAGTTCCATCAGGAGACGCACTTCCGTTTCCGGGCGCTGCCAGTTTTCACTACTGAAAGCAAACAGGGTCAAGACCTCAACCCCCTGCTTTGCAGAATATTCAACAGATGACCGGACAGATTTAACACCGGCTTTATGGCCGGCATGGCGTGGCTTACCCTGGTTTTGTGCCCATCGACCATTGCCGTCCATGATTATGGCAACGTGACGGGGAATGAGTTGCTTGGCTGCCTTCATAGAATGTACTGTTGTCTAAAACTTATACCGCAAGTGAAATATTGAGAGGCATTGGTTTGTGACAAGACAAGGCAAAAAAGGAAACCCAAAGCGCAGTTGGTAAGTAACCAATGAGCATTTGGGTTTTCGGTTTTAACGCAGTATTGGTGCAAACCAGGGTCTCGGGTCAGATAGAGAGAAGGTCTTCTTCCTTAGCTTTCAGGACTTCATCAATTTCCTTGACATGTTGATCTGTAAGCTTCTGAATAATTTCCTGGCCACGACGCTCATCGTCTTCGGAAATCATCTTTTCCTTAACCAGGTCTTTAAGATCACCATTGGCATCACGACGAATATTTCGTACCGCCACCCTGGCCTGTTCAGCCTCGGCCCGCACGACTTTGATAAGACTTTTACGACGTTCTTCAGTTAATGGCGGCATCGGGATTCTAATAACAGTTCCGGCGGTATTCGGGTTTAAGCCCAAATCAGATTCCATAATCGCCTTTTCAACAGCACTTACCATGTTTTGTTCCCAGGGTTGCACCATCAGGGTGCGACCATCTTCCACGGTAACGTTCGCCACCTGTTTCAAGGGTGTATCTGAACCGTAATATGACACTGTTAAGTGATCAAGCAAACTGGGATGCGCGCGGCCTGTTCTGACTTTTGCCAGTTCATTTTGCAGGGCATCTACACTCTTGGCCATGCGGGTTGCCGCGTCTTGTCTTATATCATCAATCATTTTTTTCTCTATTTACTTACCAATGTTCCAAGTGACTCACCTTGAGTCAGTTTCATTAATGCACCTTCATTGAAAATATTAACAACCCGAAGTGGCATATCATGGTCCCGACATAGCACAATAGCCGTCATATCCATGACACCCAGATTGTCAGCTATAACCTGATCATACGAGAGTCTGTCATATAATTTGGCCAAAGGATCAATAACAGGATCTGCACTGAATACACCATCAACTTTTGTAGCTTTGATCAGCAAGTCGGTTTGTAACTCTATTGCCCGTAAAGTCGCTGCTGAATCCGTCGTAAAATAAGGGTTTCCTGTCCCTGCAGCCAGAATTACAACACTGCCATCCTGCATATGCGACAAAGCCGTTCTTACTGCATATTCTTCACAAACCTGGGTCATTTTCAATGCTGAAAGCACATGCGCGCTACAGCCTGTTTTTGAAAGCGCATCCTGCATTGCCAGCGAATTCATTACCGTTGCCAGCATCCCCATATGATCACCGGAGACCCGGTTCATACCAGATTGGGCCAATCCTGCTCCACGAAAAATATTACCTCCACCAATAACAATGGCAACCTGAACACCGGAATCACTGATCTCTTTCACTTCTGAAGCTAAACGGGCAATGATTTTAGGATCGATACCATAATCACCATCCCCCATTAAGGCTTCACCGCTGAGTTTTAATAAAATTCGTTTGTATGCCGGTGTTGCCATTATATTCCCTGGGTAATGAGTGGATTTTAAAAATTGTCATATTTTAAAAACAAATCAGGTCATTTGTCTTTAAAGATTGCTTAATTAGCAGATAAAAAAATACCGCCTGTCGGCGGTATTTTCTGCTGTTTAGCCTTTGACCTGCGCCATCACCTCGGCAGCAAAGTCTTCCTGCTTCTTCTCGATGCCTTCACCTACCTCAAAGCGTGTAAATGAAACCACCGAAGCATTGGCAGAACCAAGCAATTTACCGACTGTCTGATCCGGATCTTTTACAAAAGCCTGACCAACCAGGGTAATTTCAGCCAGGTACTTTTTCATACGCCCGGTAACCATTTTTTCAATGATGTTATCAGGTTTGCCTGATTCTTTTGCCTGGGCAACAAAAATCTCTTTTTCCTTATCCATTGCTTCCTGCGGAACCTGGTCTTCAGATACACACATTGGGTTGGTCGCAGCAACATGCATGGCAACATCTTTACCCAGCTCTTCATTACCATCAACAATATCAACGATGACACCAATTTTTACACCATGGCGATAACTTGCAACCTGCCCCTCGGCATTCATGCGTTGAAAACGGCGGACATTCATATTCTCACCAATTTTTGAAACCAGCGCCTGGCGCGCTTCTTCGATGGTAGTTTCCTCACCGTCATGCAAAGGCATGGACATCAGGGCTTCTACATCAGCCACGTCACTGGCAAGGATCCGGTCAGCAACCGCATCTGCAAAAGTGGTGAAATTGTCGTCTTTGGCAACAAAGTCAGTTTCACAGTTAATTTCAACCATGACGCCCTGCTTGTTGTCATCAGACTGGCGGATAATAATTAAACCTTCAGCCGCCGTGCGGCCTGCTTTTTTCTCGGCTTTTGCAGCACCTGACTTACGCATCAGGTCAATTGCCGCTTCCATGTCACCATCAGTTTCAGTCAATGCTTTTTTGCATTCCATCATGCCTGCGCCAGTTCGCTCTCGCAGTTCCTTAACCATTGAGGCAGAAATTGCCATAGGAATATCCTCTCAAAATAAATTTATATAAAAGTCTTTAAAACAGATGAAGGAATAGACGTCACATTATCGAACAGGTGACATGCTATTCCCTCAACAATTGATTTTTTTGAATCAGGCTTCTTCTGCAGCTGATTCTTCTACCTGGCCACCTGCAACCTGTGCAGCAGTTGCTCTACCTTCCAGTACAGCAGCAGAAGCTCCCATAACGTAGAGCTGAATGGCACGAATGGCATCATCATTACCCGGGATTACGTAATCAACACCTTCTGGTTCATTGTTGGTATCAACAACGCCTATAACTGGAATGCCGAGTTTATTGGCCTCTGCAACGGCAATCTTTTCATGACCGACATCGATAATGAAGATTGCATCTGGCAGACCGTTCATGTCCTTGATACCACCAAGACTGCGAGACAGCTTTTCCATTTCCCGGCTCAGGTTCAGTGCTTCTTTTTTCGAAAAGCGTGTGTGCAGAGAACCATCCTCAGCCATCGCCTCAAGGTCTTTCAAGCGTTTGATCGACTGTTTGATAGTTTTGAAATTAGTCAGCATACCACCCAACCAGCGATGGTTTACGTATGGCATGTTACAACGTTCTGCTTCTTCGCGAACGGTGTCACGCGCGGAACGTTTGGTACCGACAAACATGATTTTGCCGCCATTGGAGGCCAGCTTGCCGATAAAATTCATTGCATCCTTGTATAAAGGTAGTGTTTTTTCGAGGTTAACTATATGGATCTTGTTACGGTGACCAAAAATGAAAGGTGACATTTTAGGGTTCCAGTAACGTGTCTGGTGACCAAAGTGTACGCCTGCTTCTAGCATCTGGCGCATTGTGACTGTACTCATTGAATTACTCCTAGAGGGTTGTGTCGTCCACATATCCTGACAGGCAACCTGAAGATTTTGTCTCAAGGCACCCTACCTGCTCATGACGATATGTGTGTGAATTTTCCCAAAATCACCATTGATTTCGGGGCAGTAAATCGCATTGCGATTAATGGCGGCGTTTTATACCATAGAGAGTCTTAATTTACCACTACATTTAAGGGCGCCGTAACCGGCAAATTTCTGAAAAATATGGCAATTATTATCAAGACTCCTGACGAAATTGAGAAAATGCGTGTTGCTGGCAAACTTGCGGCACAGGTATTGGAAATGATTGAGGAGCACGTCCAACCTGGAGTCACTACCGATGAACTTGACAGGATTTGTCACGAATACATCGTTAACGAGCAGAACGCCATCCCGGCACCCCTGAATTACCGCGGCTTTCCAAAATCAATCTGCACCTCGGTCAATCACCAGGTCTGCCATGGCATACCGGGTGACAAAAAACTCAAAAAAGGCGATATCGTCAATATCGATATCACCGTAATCAAAGATGGTTTTCATGGCGATACAAGTAAAATGTTTTTTGTCGGACAGCCCTCTGTTTTAGCCAAACGGCTGGTCGAAATCACACAGCAGGCCCTTTACAAAGGCATAGAACTAGTAAAACCGGGTGCAAAACTCGGTGATATTGGTCATGCTATCCAGACTTTTGTCGAATCCAACCATTATTCTGTAGTTCGGGAATACTGTGGACACGGTATCGGTCGCGGTTTTCATGAAGATCCGCAGGTTCTGCACTACGGTTCTGCAGGAACCGGTGTCGAATTACAGTCCGGCATGTGTTTTACCATTGAGCCGATGGTCAATGCCGGCAAACGACAGGTAAAACTTCTCGGCGACGACTGGACAGTTGTCACCAGGGACCGCAGCCTGTCGGCCCAGTGGGAACACACCCTGGTGGTAACTGATCAAGGGTATGAAATCCTGACAATCCGCGAAGAGGAAAAAGTCGCCTAAAATGCTTGCCAAACAATCTGTACAGCTGTTCGACACGGAACAGATGCCTTCCTATGATGCTGATATTGCTGAATTTAAAGCCAGCCTTAACGAGTTCGACAAAACACTGGAAACAACGTTTCTTGAGGGTTTAAACCAACCGGATTTTGACATTCGATACCTGGTGAATCAAAAAGCCCGTTTCACCGATAATATTCTGCAACTTGCCTGGCAGAAATTTATATCGAAAGGACTTAAAGCCTGTCTGGTCGCCGTTGGTGGTTATGGTCGCGGTGAATTGCACCCGGCTTCAGATATCGATCTGATGATTCTGCTCGAAGAAGTGGAAGATGACACAACCCGTACTCAGCTTGAACAACTGCTGATGTTTTTATGGGATATTCATCTTGAAGTCGGTCACAGCGTACGTGCACTCCACGAGTGTATTGAAGAGGCCACCAAGGACATAACTGTTGCCACCAACCTGCTGGAATCGCGTTTACTTGCCGGTGATGAGAATCTATATGAACGCATGAAAACCGAGACCGGCCCGGAGCATATCTGGCCCAGTGATGCATTTTTCCGTGAAAAAATGCATGAACAAAAGCTTCGCCACGATAAATATGATGATTCAGCCTACAACCTGGAACCGAACATCAAATCCAATCCCGGTGGGCTTCGTGATATTCAAATGATCGGCTGGGTAGCCAAACGTCACTTTGGTGCTGAAACTATATACCAACTTTTATCCCATCACGATTTTCTAACCAGTGAAGAGTATGCACTGCTATACGATGGTGAAGCTCTGCTGTGGAAAATCCGTTTTGCTTTGCATATCACGACCGGCCGGCGCGAGGACCGTCTGCTGTTTGACCACCAACGCAAACTCGCCCGCCTTTTTGGCTTCAACGAGACAGTGAATAATGCTGCGATTGAAGCTTTCATGCAGCAATATTACCGCACCGTGATTGAACTTAACCGTTTAAACGAAATGCTGCTGCAGCTTTTTGAAGAACGCATCCTGATTAAGGAAAAAGCCATACCTGAAGTAATAAATGAGCGCTTCCATACGATCAATGGCTATCTCGATGCACGCGATAACAACATTTTCACGAATGAACCCATTGCGATGCTGGAGGTATTTGTCATCCTTGCCAGCCGACCTGATTTAGTCGGGGTCCGGGCTACTACCATCCGGCTGATTCGTCAGAACCTTCATCTGATTGATGACAAGTTTCGTCGCAACCTGAAAGCACAGGAGCTTTTCCTTTCACTGTTCAAAAACAATGTAAGCTTAACGCATGCATTAAGACGCATGAACAGGTATGGCGTACTGGCAGCTTACTTGCCCGCTTTTAAAAACATAGTCGGCCGAATGCAGTACGACCTTTTTCACGTCTACACAGTGGATGAGCACACCCTGGTTGCGATTCGCAATCTACGGCGCTTTACAGTGCCTGATTATCATAATGAGTTTCCACTTTGTTCGGATATCATCAGCAATCTGTCAATGCCGCATGTTGTTTACCTGGCTGCACTGTTTCATGATATTGCCAAGGGACGTGGAGGTGATCATGCGGAACTGGGCGCCATGGAAGCAAAAAAATTCTGCCGTCTTCACCACCTGACGGATTATGAAACCAAGCTGATTAGCTGGCTGGTTGATAAGCATCTGCTGATGTCCATGACAGCACAGCGCAAGGATATCGACGATCAGGATGTGATAGTTGAGTTTGCCAACCAGGTAGCTGACCCGATCCGGCTTGACTGCATCTACCTACTGACAATTGCCGACAGTCGCGCAACCAATCCCGGGCGTTGGAATGACTACAAGGATTCACTGCTCAGGCAACTTTACCTGAGTGCCAGAAAAGTTTTATCTCATGGCCTGAAAAACCCACAGGAACAAAAAGATATTGTCAGGTTACGCAAAGGATACTGCCTGGCTGCCCTGGAAAAACAGGGTTATCCGCGGGATGACATAGCCAGTCTCTGGCAAACGCTGGATGATGATTATTTCATGCACTCCTCGCCTGAAGAAATTATCTGGCAGAGCACAACCGTACTTCAAGTTACTCCAAACAATAAACCCCTGGTGACGGTTAAACGCCAGTCTGAGCGCGGAGGCAGTGAGATTTTTGTCTGTACCGAGGACAGGGACAACGTTTTCTCATTGATGGCAATTATTCTCGCCCAGCAGGGCCTGAAAATTCTTCACGCCCGCATTCACAGTGCCGGTAATCACTGCACCATGAACACCTTTATAGTGCACGAACAGGATGACAGCTATATCGCTTCAGAATTTAGGGAAAATGAAATAACCACCGCCCTTAAACAAGGACTGTCAAATCCTGAATCGGTAAGTATCCAGATCAACAGTCATATCAAACGCCAGATAAAAATTCTTGGCGGTGAACCCGAGGTTGAATTTGACCAGTGCAACAACCTGACGCAAATGCGATTAAAAGCAACTGATCGACCTGAACTGCTGGCAACAATAAGCCGAATTTTTATAAGCCTTAAAATCAAGGTTCATTCAGCCAAAATTTCAACGATTGGCGCAGATGTCGAAGATATTTTCCTGCTGGCAGACCATAATCGACAAGCCATTACTGAACAGACAAAACTGGACGAATTAGCCCGACTTATCATTGAGGCTTTGAGCAATAACTGAAAATATGAACCCGGACCTGGAAAAACTACAACCATACCCATTTGAAAAACTTGCCAGACTAAAACAGGGTATTCTTAATTCAACTGAAGAGCATATCGCTTTATCGATCGGTGAACCCAAACATGACACACCCGGTGTGATTGTCGATGCCCTGAGCAATAACCTTGATGGCCTGGCTAAATACCCCAGCACCAAAGGACTAACCGATTTACGTCAGGCCATAGCCAGTTGGTGTAACAACCGTTTTCAATTAGAACACAGCCCGATTGATCCAGAGAAAAATGTATTACCCGTTAATGGCACCCGGGAGGCCCTGTTTGCTTTCGCCCAGAGCGTCGTTGATCGCTCGAAAAATCCCCTGGTACTAATGCCAAATCCGTTCTACCAGATTTATGAAGGTGCAGCCTATCTTGCCGGGGCCGAGCCCATCTTCATGGATTGCATGGCTGAAAATGGCTACCTGCCAGATTTCAACAAGGTTTCAGATCAGACCTGGGAACGTTGCCAGCTTGTCTACATTTGCTCTCCGGGCAATCCTACCGGTGCTGTTATGCCTGTTGAACAATTACAGCAGTTGATCAGGTTATCGGATGAATTTAATTTCATCATCGCTTCAGATGAATGTTATTCCGAAATTTATTTCGATGAAGACAACCCTCCTCCTGGTCTGTTGCAGGCTGCGATTCTAATGGGACGTCATGATTATAAAAACTGCGTGGTATTTCACAGCCTTTCCAAGCGCTCCAACGCTCCGGGCCTCCGCTCTGGATTTATCGCAGGCGATGAAAATATTATCGATAAATTTTTCAGTTACCGTACATACCATGGTTGTGCCATGCCCATACAACACCAGATGGCCAGCATTGCTGCCTGGAGTGATGAGAATCATGTTCAACACAACCGGGAGCTTTATAAAAAAAAATTCAGAGACGTCATCGCTATTTTGAGTTCTGTATTAAACGTTAATCAACCTGAAGCGGCTTTTTACCTTTGGGTACCTACGCCGATTTCTGATGAGACCTTCGCACGAGACCTTTTTGAGCAGCAAAATATCACCGTTTTGCCGGGCAGCTACTTATCCAGAATCAGCAATGGCTTGAATCCCGGACAAAACCATGTACGCATGGCTCTTGTGGCTGATTATGATGAATGTATTCTTGCTGCAGAGAAGGTAAAAACTTTTTGTGAAAACCTGTAGAATC
>CALAZS010000292.1 GCA_937926265.1 uncultured Gammaproteobacteria bacterium | reverse complement strand
AGGATAAAGTCACAAAGTGAACAGGGTTGCATTTTCAGCCAAAGCCCCCAATATAGCGATAAATTGAATTTCAGAGGAAAAGTTAATGGACGTTTTAGAAAGAATTGGTGAACAGGTAAAAGGTAACCCCGTAGTAATCTATATGAAAGGTACACCCCAGTTTCCACAATGTGGTTTCTCATCCCGTGCAGCTGCAGCCCTGCAGGATTGCGGCGAAAAATTTGCCTATGTCAACGTTTTAGCTGACCCCGAAATTTTTGAAAACCTGCCCCGCTATGCAGACTGGCCAACTTTTCCCCAGATCTATATCAATGGCGATCTGATCGGTGGATGCGATATCACGCTGGAAATGCATGCCAGTGGTGATCTTAAGAAAATGGTTCAGGAAGCGGTCAAGAACTGGCCGGAAGAGACTGAGTAATTTCTATCTAACCCAAAGCCAGCTTGTTCTGATTAACAATCGTGCAGAACAACCTGGCAGTTTGTTCCGCATCATATACTGCTGAATGCGCTTCATTATTATCCCATTTCATTCCTGCAGCCTCGGCAGCCTTGGCAAGAACTGTCTGTCCGTAAGCAAGTGCAGATAAAGACACTGTGTCCAGTGTGCTAAAAGGGTGAAACGGATTTCGCTTTAACTCGCATCTTTCGACTGCGGCATTCAGGAAACCCAGATCAAAAAAGGCGTTGTGGCCAACTAGTATGGCACGGTTGCAGTCGGATTGTTTCACAGCCTGACGGATAGGCGTGAAGATATGCTTGAGTGCCGTGTTCTCAGGCATTGCACCCCTGAACGGGTGGTAAGGGTCTATACCATTAAAAGCAATCGCCTTGGGGTCTATGTTGGCACCTTCAAACGGTTCAACGTGTGCATGAACGGTATGTTTCAGGTAAAAGTCCTGGTCTTCATTCATATCCAGGATCACTGCGGCTATTTCCAGCATGGCATCAGTCTGGTCATTGAAGCCGGCGGTTTCAATATCGACCACAACCGGTAAAAACCCTCTAAATCGTTTTGCTATTAAAGGGTTGAAGGTGTTTTCTTCATTCATGAGCTTAGGATAAAGTAAGTTGTATCCGATTACGAACCCGGTTTTTCCTATGCAGTTAAAATTACAATCCTTAAGGCTTATCGCGGCTTTGTTGTTTTTGCTTGTCTGTGTGTCTGCAACTCATGCCCAATCAAATGTCCAGTCAGATACCCATTCAGATACCCAGTCATTTGATAAAGGCCTGCTGTACAAAATTGAAAAAAAAGGATTTCAGGAAAGTTACATTCTCGGCACCATTCATTCGGGTGATCCTAGAGTATTGGACATATCCGGCGAAGTCCGAAGAAGTCTGCTCAAATCTGACCAGTTCATCATGGAAATAAAATTCGAACCATCAGGCCTCATGCATTCCATGAGCAACATGTGGTTACTGGATGGCAGAAAGCTGCACGAAGTCATTGGCGATGAACTATACGCCTCTGTGATCGAAACCGGTGCCAGTCTTGGTATGCCCGAACAGGCATTTGAAGTCATGAAACCCTGGGTGGTGATGATGCTGTTCAGTTTACCACCCGGAAATTATGATCAGATTCTTGATATTGAATTGATGAAGCTCGCAGCTACAAATGGGATGTCGGTAAAAGGACTGGAAACTGTGCAGGAGCAGTTTGATGTCATCGACAAGATGTCAGAAGCCGACCAGGTTTCCCTGCTGGAAGAAACGCTAAAGAATTTCCCAAACCTGTCGCAACAGTTTGAGAGTCTGTTTGATGCTTACCTTGCAAAAGACCTTGGCAGGCTGAGTAAATTGTCTGAGGAGCAAATGGTTGATTCGGGTGATGGTGCAATGGACAGGCTTATGCAAAGAATGGTGGATGACCGCAATAACAAAATGTTTGATCGCCTTTTGCCATTAATGCGGGCAGAAAACAGTTTTATAGCAGTCGGGGCTTTGCATTTACCCGGGGAATCAGGTTTGTTAACACGGTTTTCCGAAGCTGGGTTTTCAGTCACTGTAATAGAATAAAACTTGCAATTAAGCTGACGGGCTGATGCAATAGCAATAAATCAGAATACTTAATTACTTACTAAGATCAGGAAGATGAAAGAGACAAGTCGATTGCATAAAACTTGGTTAAGAACATTCTTTGTTTTCATGTTTTCAACAATTTTTCTAGGCGGCTGTGCCACCGTTAGTGAAGAATATCGTGATCCCAGGGACCCATACGAAAGCTTTAACCGTACCATGTATAATTTCAATGATGGTCTGGACAGGGTCATACTTAAACCCTTGGGCAAAGGCTACAAGGCCATTATGCCTGCGCCGGTTGACCGTGGTATCACTAACTTTTTCTCGAACCTGAACGATGTTGTTTCTGCTGTTAACAACCTGCTGCAGTTCAAACTGACCAGGGCGGCTTCTGATGTAGGCCGTGTCATGGTTAATACCACATTAGGTCTTTTGGGCTTCATGGATGTTGCCAGTAACATGAATCTACCCAAGTATGGCGAAGATTTCGGTCAGACACTGGGGGCATGGGGTATCGACCCGGGACCCTACATCGTTTTACCTTTCTTTGGACCAAGCAGTGGTCGTGACGCACTCGGTGTTGTAGTCGACTGGTATACCGATCCTATCTACTACCTGGAACCTGATCATCATCGCTACTGGACTTATGCGCTCAGGGCTGTTGACAGAAGGGCAGACCTGCTTGGAGCTTCGAATGTATTTGAGCAGGCTGCTCTGGATCCATATGAATTCATGCGTGATGCGTACCTGCAGAAACGTGAAAATGACGTCTATGATGGTAATCCCCCCTTGGAGGATTACTGATAGAAGGTTATTGAAAAAGAAGCAGTGTTTTTACACAAAATCTAGAAAACGGAAGCTTAGACTTCCGTTTTTTTTGGGTTATAGGAAAAATTTTCCCACATTACCAAATAACTTATAGACAATTTAATAAAATTCTAATATTATCATCTCCAATAAACACGGAGCCCTTTTTTAGCCCCCGTTTAGATTGAATTAAATCCTTGTAAACCTCTTGGAGATTATTATGAAATTCGCAAAAATTGCTCTGGCTGCTTCAATTGCAATTGCTACCACTTCTGCTTCTGCTTTCTGGGACAATGATAACGGCTACTACAACAGTGACGGTCGTTTTGATAGTCAAGGTTACGGTTATGGCGATGGCTACGGTCGCGGCGATGGTTCTGGTTCTGCTGATGGTGAGATGGATTTCAGCATGACTTTCAAAGGTCGTGGTCGCGCTGACGGTCGTATGGATGCTGACACTTACACCAACTACTATGGTAATGCATATGGTTATGGTGATGGTCGTGGTTATGGTTACAACAATAACTACCCATATTATGGTGGATACCCATACGGTTACCCGCAAGCTCCTGTAGCGCCAGCTCCTGCTGCTCCAGCTAAATAATCTCTTAAATTTTGTGCCACCTTCCTTGGTGGCACAATCAGTTACACTTCTCGGAGTATGAAATGAAAAAAATTCTTAGTATTGCTGTAATTGCAGCTATCTCATCAACTTCTGCTGTTGCCTTTTGGGATGACAACAACGGAATCTATAACTCTGACGGTCGTTTCGACGGCAACGGTTACGGTTATGGCGATGGTTATGGTCGCGGTGATGGTTCTGCATCAGGCGACATGGACAGTGAGTTCACCATGACATTCAAAGGTCGCGGTCGTGCTGACGGTCGTATGGATGCTGACACATACACAAACTATTATGGCAATGCTTATGGCTATGGAGATGGTCGTGGTTACGGTTATAACAATAACTACCCATCATATGGTTATGCTCCATACGGAAATGCTGCTCCAGTACTTCCACAGGTTGCTCCACAGGCTCCACAAATGCAAGCCCCTCAAATGGCTCCACAGGTTCAGGCTCCACAAATGCCTCCAATGCCTCAGATGAATGAAGCCCAGCAGAAAGCTATGGCTGACCGTCAGAAAGCTCGCGCAGAACAGCAGAAAGCCTTCGCTGAACAACAGCAGAAAGCTTACCAGCAGGCAGTTGAAGCTCAGCGCAAAATGGCTGAAAAAGTAGCTAAAAACAAACCTGCAATGCCTCCTAAAATGGCTGCTCCAGCCGCTCCTGAATTCAAAGCTCCAACAGCTCCGGAATTTAAAGCTCCACAGGCTCCAGAATTCAAAACACCTGCTTCACATGAAGAGCGTATGGCTAAACATGATGAGTTGATCAAAGCGATGGAAGCTCGTCGTGCAGAGCAGAAAAAAGCGATGGAAGCCCGTCGTGAAGAAATGCGCAAGCAGATCGAAGCGCAGCGTGCAGAAGCGATGAAAAACTTTCCAAAACAGGAAGTAACTGAAGTTAGCAAAGACATTTAAGTCTGAACTGCTTTTTCAGCATAAAAGGCGCGTGTGATTTGATGTCACGCGCGCTTTTTTTTGTCTTACGAAAATGTTTGAGACATTATTAAAACAATCTGAGTCGATGATTGATGATTTAGCTTGAATTATCATCACTCAAACGATTTAATGCACATAAGCATATTTCAATTCATTAGCAGACATCGTCTGTAAATCATTATAAAATAAAGCTTTTATAAAAATCATAACGATAAGTCACCAACCCTGGTAATTATATTTCGAGTAAACAAGAATGGTTGAAAATAACGATATAGATCCATTAGAAACAAATGAATGGCTTGAGGCTTTGGCTTCTGTCATTGAAAATGAAGGACCTGAGCGCGCCCATTATCTGATAGAGCAGCTGATTGATTCAGCAAGACGCTCTGGCGCATATTTACCCTATACTGCAAATACTGCCTACCTGAATACGATTCCTGCTTCGCATGAGCCAAAATTCCCAGGTGATGGCAGTATGGAGCGTCGTATACGCTCACTGATTCGCTGGAATGCCATGGCAATGGTAGTTCTTGCCAACCGTATCAGTACGGAACTGGGTGGACACATTGCAAGTTTTGCATCCAGTGCCACATTGTTCGATGTTGGCTTTAATCACTTTTTCCATGCGCGTTCAGAAGATCATGGTGGTGACCTGGTGTTTTTCCAGGGGCATTCTGCACCCGGTGTTTATGCCAGGGCATATCTTGAAGGTCGTTTAAGCAAAGATCAGTTGCTTAATTTCAGGCAGGAAGTCGACGGGAAAGGCTTATCTTCATATCCTCACCCCTGGTTAATGCCTGATTTCTGGCAGTTTCCAACCGTATCCATGGGGCTTGGTCCGCTTATGGCGATCTACCAGGCCCGTTTCATGCGTTACCTGGAACACCGAAGTCTTGTCGATACTTCCAATCGTAAAGTCTGGGCGTTCATGGGTGATGGTGAGATGGATGAACCCGAGTCTCTCGGTGCAATCTCACTGGCTTCACGTGAAAATCTCGATAACCTGATTTTCGTGGTTAACTGTAACCTGCAGCGTCTTGATGGACCTGTCCGCGGCAATGGCAAGATTATCCAGGAACTTGAAGCGGTATTTCGCGGTGCCGGCTGGAACGTTGTCAAGGTAATCTGGGGCTCATACTGGGATCCATTGCTGGCCAAAGACAAGGATGGAAAGTTAGCCTGCAGAATGATGGAAGCCGTTGATGGCGACTACCAGGCTTATAAGGCCAAAGGTGGTGCCTACACGCGCAAACATTTCTTTGGCGCATATCCTGAGCTTGCCGAGATGGTTGCCAACATGTCAGATGAAGATATCTGGCGCTTGAACCGCGGTGGTCACGACCCCTACAAAATCTATGCTGCCTATGCCGAGGCCATGAAAAACAATGGCAAACCAACGGTTATTCTGGCTAAAACTGTAAAAGGTTATGGCATGGGTGAGGCTGGTGAAGGCCAGAACATAACTCACTCGCAAAAGAAAATGGGTGAAAAATCGCTGCGTCAGTTCCGTGATCGTTTCAATATCCCGTTATCTGATGATGAATTGCAGGATATGCCTTTCTATAAACCGGCAGAAGACAGCCCGGAAATGAAATACCTGATGGAACGTCGAAATTCCCTTGGTGGTCATTTGCCGGTCCGTTATGACGATGCAGACACGTTGCAAATTCCTGATCTGCAAACATTCAAGGCACTGCTCGATGGCAGTGGTGATCGTGAAATGTCGACAACAATGGCGTTTGTTCGTTTTGTTGGCCAGTTAATTCGTGACAAAAATGTCGGTAAAAACGTTGTGCCGATTGTTCCGGATGAAGCCAGAACTTTTGGTATGGAAGGTATGTTCAGGCAACTGGGTATTTATTCCAGTAAGGGCCAGCTCTACGACCCGGTCGACTCAGACCAGGTGATGTACTACAAGGAAGATAAAAAAGGCCAGGTCCTTCAGGAAGGAATCAATGAAGCCGGTGCCATGTCTTCATGGATTGCTGCAGCAACATCCTACTCAAATCACGGGAAGATGATGATCCCGTTTTATATCTACTATTCCATGTTTGGGTTCCAGCGTATTGGTGACCTGGCCTGGGCCGCTGGTGATATGCAGGCACGCGGTTTCCTGATTGGTGGAACAGCTGGCCGAACAACTCTGGCGGGTGAAGGTCTGCAGCATCAGGATGGTCATAGTTTGTTAGTCGCATCAACAATCCCTAACTGTGTTTCTTATGATCCTACGTTTGCCTATGAGCTGGTTGTGATTCTTCATGATGGCATGAAGCGTATGTATGAAAACAAGGAAAATGTTTTCTATTACGTTACCGCCATGAATGAAAACTACACCCAGCCTGCAATGCCTGATGGTGTGCAAGAAGGTATTCGTAAAGGTTTGTACCTGTATCAAAAAGGTTCGCGCAAGAAAACACGTGTGCAGTTACTGGGTTCCGGCACAATCCTACGCGAGGTAATTGAAGCTGCGCGTTTGTTAGAAGAAGACTTCGGTATTGCTGCTGATATCTGGAGCGCCACCAGCTTCAATGAACTGAGAAGAGACGGTATTGACGCCGAGCGTTGGAACATGCTGCATCCCGGTAAAAAAGCCAGGGTCAGTTATGTTGAAAAAACATTGTCAGATACCAAGGGGCCGATCATAGCGTCAACAGACTACATGCGTACCTACGCAGAACAGATCAGGCCATACCTGGGCAGTAAAAAATACCTGGTACTGGGTACTGACGGTTTCGGACGAAGTGATATGCGCAGCCAGCTCAGAAAATTCTTTGAGGTTAACCGTTACTATGTAGTTGTGGGTGCACTCACGGCCCTGGTGGATACGGGTGAACTGGATGCGAAAGTGGTTACGCAGGCTATCAAGAAATATGGTATTGATCCTGAAAAACCAAACCCCACCACCGTATAAAGCAGTTTTTATTTAAAAATAAATAATTGTCGCAATCGATATACTTTGGAGAATTGTGTGACAGTAGAAAAAATAATTGAATTACCGGACATCGGTGATTTTCCTAGCGTAGAGGTTATCGAGATACTGGTTTCGGAAGGCGATGCAGTCGCCGTTGAGGATTCGCTTATAACACTGGAAAGTGACAAAGCGACGATGGAAATTCCTTCATCCGATGCAGGTACAGTTAAGTCGATTAAGGTTGCAGTTGGTGACAAAATCAGCCAGGGCCATGCTATCGTGGAACTTGTGCTATCTGAAGATTCAGCTGCAGTTTCGGACGAGCCAAAATCTGAACCTCAAGCGGAAACTGAACTTAAACAGGAATTAAATCAGGAAACCGAACCAGCTCCTGTTCAGCAACCTGTTCAACAATCCACACAAGTTCAGGCAGGCTCCAATATTTCAGAAGAGCCGGAACATCAGCCAATAGCCCCGATACCTGAGCCGGTGCCTCATTCCGGCAAGTCACATGCCAGTCCTGCGATAAGACGTTTTGCCAGGGAACTGGGCGTTGATCTTTCACGTGTTCAGGGAAGCGGGCCTAAAAACCGTATCCTTAAAGATGATGTGCAGAACTTCGTTAAACAGGTTATGGCGAAAGGTTCATCATCAGGTTCCGGTATTGGACTTAACATTGAACCTGCAGCCGAAATTGATTTCAGCAAGTTTGGTGAAATAGAAGAGCAGCCGTTAAAACGCATCAAGAAAATCAGTGGTACTCATCTTCACAGAAGCTGGGTTACAGTGCCGCATGTCACGCAATTTGATGAAGCGGATATCACCAATCTTGAAGCATTCAGGAAAGACCAGAAGGATTATGCTGCCAAGCAGGATCTCAAGTTAACCTTCATGCCTTTTTTAATGAAAGCCTGTGCAGCCGCCTTAAAAGCTTATCCGCAGTTTAACAGTTCGTTATCCAGTGACGGTGAAAGCCTCATTTTGAAAAAATACCTTCACATTGGTGTTGCCGTTGATACACCGAATGGACTCATGGTACCGGTGATTCGTAATGTTGATAAAAAAGGTGTTTTTCAACTGGCAGCCGAGTTGATGGAAATCAGTACAAAAACACGTGAGGGCAAACTGGCACCATCAGACATGCAGGGTGGCTGTTTTTCAATATCCAGTCTTGGCGGTATTGGCGGCACACAGTTTACTCCGATTGTTAATGCCCCGGAGGTCGCGATACTGGGTGTTTCACGCGCTGAAATGAAACCTGTCTGGAATGGAAAAGATTTTGAGCCAAAACTCATGATGCCTTTTAGTCTATCCTATGATCACAGGGTTATTGATGGAGCTGAGGGCGTGCGCTTTACCACTTACCTTGGCCAGTTGCTGGGTGATATCAGGAAGTTGTTACTTTAATCACATTTGAATTTAGTATCTTTTACTATTGAGCCGGAGATAATTGATGGGAAAAACAGTAGAAGTCAGATTGCCGGATATCGGTGAATTTGATCAGGTTGACGTCATTGAAGTACTTGTTGCTGAAGGAGATGCTGTTGAAGCTGAAGATTCCCTCATAACATTGGAAAGCGACAAGGCCACAATGGAAATACCGTCGCCTCATGCCGGCACCATCAAGGCTCTCAAGGTTTCTGTAGGCGATAAGATTTCAGAAGGTGCCTATATTCTAGATATGGAAATAGAAGCCCAGGATAAAGTCTCTCCAGAAAAAAGTGCAACTGAAAAAGTACCGGCTTCAGATTCTCCATCAGCTGCGCAAACAGAAAAATCAAATCAGACCAAAACTACCACTTCATCATCAGGCGCATCCGCTGATGGTGCTGACTATCATGCAGAAGTCCTGGTACTTGGTGCCGGTCCGGGTGGCTATACTGCGGCTTTCCGTGCCGCTGACCTGGGTAAAAAAACCATTCTGATAGAACGTTATCCTGACCTCGGTGGTGTATGTCTTAATGTAGGCTGTATACCTTCCAAGGCTCTGCTGCATGCCGCTGCAATCATTAACGAATCCACTGAAATTTCCCATATGGGTGTCACATTTGCCAAGCCCAAGATCGACCTTGACGCCATGCGCGATGGTAAAGACAAGGTAGTTAATAAACTGACCGGTGGCTTATCTGCACTTGCCAAGCAACGTAAGGTTGAAGTGGTTCATGGCACAGCTGAATTTAGTGGTGCTAACAGCATGTCGGTTAAAACAGAAGCAGGCGAGGTAACCATAGCTTTTGATAACTGTATTATTGCCTGTGGTTCAAGTCCCGTAAAAATACCTTCATTTCCAAATGATGATCCCCGTCTGATTGATTCAACCGGTGCCCTCGCATTAAATGATATTCCCAAGAAAATGCTGGTAATAGGTGGTGGCATCATTGGCCTGGAAATGGCAACTGTTTATTCTGCGCTTGGTACAAAGATAGACATTGTTGAATTGCAGTCCGGTTTGATACCCGGTTGTGATCGTGACCTGGTAAGGCCTCTGCAGAAAAGACTGGCCAGCAAGGTTAACAGTATCATGCTGGAAACCAGTGTGACTGAAATCAAAGCACAAAAGAATGGCCTGAAGGTCAGTTTTGATGGAAAAAATGCGCCTGAAAAAGACCAGCTTTATGACAGGGTGCTGGTTGCTGTTGGACGTTCACCCAACGGTAAACAGATTAATGCTGAAGCTGCCGGTGTAAATGTTGATGAGCGTGGCTTTATTGCTGTTGATGCACATATGCAAACCAATGTGCCACATATCTATGCCATAGGTGATGTAGTCGGTAATCCTATGCTGGCACACAAGGCTACCCATGAAGCTAAAGTTGCAGCTGAAGTAATTGCCGGTGAGAAAGCCTTGTTTGATCCTTTGACCATTCCTTCTGTTGCCTATACCGATCCTGAAGTGGCCTGGATGGGATTAACTGAAACAGAAGCCAAGGAAAAAGGTATTGCATACGAGAAGGGCGCTTTTCCATGGGCGGCATCTGGTCGTGCATTGGGTGTGGGTCGTGATGAGGGAATGACCAAGCTGATATTTGATCCTGAAACCAAACGTATTCTCGGTGCCGGTATTGTAGGTGTTAATGCGGGTGAGTTGATTGGTGAAGCTGTCCTGGCACTGGAAATGGGGGCTGATGCCGAGGATATTGGTTTGACCATACATCCGCATCCGACATTGAACGAGACCATTTGTTTTGCGGCGGAGATGGCGGAGGGTAGTATTACTGACCTCATGCCACCTCGTAAAAGATAATCAGTATTCCAGACATCTTTCAGTGAAGACGCTGTAAATACATCTATTTAAGCTTGGCTTCGTCATCCATGACTCAGACACTTCACTGAAAGAATCTGGAACACTGATATTCTGTCATTTCCGGTCAGCTAATTTTTTAGAATGAGATGACAATGGACCTCTACTACCGTGAGCTAAATCCGGATTCCTCAAAACCTGCACTCATCCTGCTGCACGGGCTGTTCGGCTCATCTGTTAATCTTTCCCAAATCGGTAAACACTTTTCCAGGTACCGCAAAGTCATTATTCCGGATCTACGCAATCATGGCCGATCACCACATGATGATGAGGTCGGTTACCAGGCTATGTCAGAAGATATTTTAAGCATGCTGGATAAGAACCAGTGTCAGCAGGTTGATATCATGGGGCATAGCATGGGAGGCAAGGTAGCCATGTGGCTGGCGCTTAATAATCCAGATCGCGTCAATCACCTGGTTATCGCTGATATCGCCCCGGTAACTTACCCGAATCGATTTCAAACCATCATTGAGGCCATGAAGGCGTTGCAGCTGTCATCATTGGATGACAGGCGTGACGCTGATCTTCATTTACAGCAATATCTTGAGAATGCTTCTCTGCGGGCTTATCTGCTGCAGAATCTTTTAAAAAGTGATGGTCAATGGCGCTGGCGAATCAATTTACAGGCCTTGTCTGCGTCTATTGAAAATATCATGCTGTTTCCGCACAGTTCCGCGGAATTTGAAAAGCCTGTGCTGTTTTTGAAAGGTGGGATGTCTGACTATATTTCAGATAATTATGAATCGACGCTGCTCAACTTTTTCCCCCTGGCTCAAATCGATGTTATAGAAGAAACGGGTCATTGGTTGTATGCTGAGAAGCCGGATGCCTTTATTGAGGCAATGGAAAACTTTTTACCCAGATACGAAACAGATGCATGATTTCTGAATTACGCAAAGTTATGCCTTTAAGGCTGCAGGTGTCGACTTTGTTCCTGTTCATCATGTGGCTTTTTTTTCAGGCGTATCAGCCCTGGCTGCCAATTGACCAGGATCTGCTGTATTCAACCGGCTCTTTTGACAACGTTACCGATTTGTCAGGCTGGAACAGGGAGCATGGCAGGGTTAACTGGAGTGATGACACCGGTTACGTTTCTTTAACCCCTTCCTCAAGACTAAGGTTTAATCTGCCGACTGTTTCCGGTGACCTGTTGTTAAGTTCTGGAAAGATCAAATCTGAAGGAATTACTGAAGGAAGGCATGAATGGGATGCTGCCCGTATCATGGTGTACTTTGAAGATGATTCCGGGCAAATTAACTGGTCCCATCCGCACAATGTTGGTTTTGTTTCCGGCGACTCAGATTGGCAGACTTTTACTACGGTGATTAAGGTGCCGGCTTTCGCGGCTAATGGCTGGATAGAACTGGCTCACTATGGCAAATCAGGGCTGGCCGTGTTCGATGATGTAACGGTAAACCCGGCGGTTTGGAAAAAAACCTATGCACACTGGCAAATGTTTTTTGGTATGACCTGGGCCGCAATGATGATGTGGTTGATCATCAATGGTAATTTCTGGAGTCATCCCTGGGGCAGGGCCATACTGGGTTGTGCCTTCCTGATCGTGGTTGGTGTGACCCTGCCTCCTGCAACGATGTTTGAAGTTGCCAGTAGTGGCGTAAAATTATCTGAGAAAATGTGGGCTGCCGGTACGCAGGCAGTTTCGGGTAGCCCCGAATATTCAAATGATTCTTCAAATGATTCTGGCAATGCTCCCCCGGCTCAGATCACAAAAACTGACAAAGCCCAAACCCAGGTAACTGCCGGTACAGTTTCACAGGCTTTGCCTGAGACATCTACACAGGTTTCAGAAGAAACCAAACCCGACAAGGCACAACCTCAAGCCATCTCAACGACAGGGTTTGAGCTTAAACCGGCGACAGTCCAGAACATGGGACATTTGGCTTTGTTCTGTTTGTTGGGTTTTCTTGTGATAAAGGCTTATGCCTTTAAATACAAACCAGGTCTGATCGCATATTCGCTGGCGCTTTTTGCAGTTTCTACAGAGGTTCTGCAGCTTGTTATTGATGGCCGCCTGTTTGGAGCCGTTGACCTGGTTCTGGATTTGGTTGGTACTGCTATTGGTGGAATAGCTGCGTTGCTATTGGGACATATTCATCAGCTGAAGCGGCTGCTATAATCGTCTTTTTTCCTTTCTGTTTTCCTGGAGTTTTCGAAAATGTCTTCTTCTGATGTCAATAAAGTGGTGCTGGCTTATTCCGGCGGACTTGATACCTCAATTATCCTGAAATGGCTGAAGGACACCTATAACTGTGAGGTTGTGACATTTACAGCAGATATTGGCCAGGGAGAAGAAGTTGAACCGGCCCGTGTCAAAGCCGAAGCCATGGGCATCAAGGAAATATACATCGAAGATCTTCGTGAGGAATTTGCCCGGGATTATGTTTTTCCAATGTTCCGTGCCAATGCCATTTACGAGGGTGAATACCTGCTGGGGACTTCAATCGCACGACCATTAATTGCCAAGCGACTGGTTGAAATTGCTACCGAAACCGGTGCCGATGCGATTTCCCATGGTGCAACCGGAAAAGGTAACGACCAGGTCAGGTTCGAACTTGGAGCCTATGCACTTAAACCAGAAGTCAAAGTGATTGCACCCTGGCGTGAATGGGACCTGCTTTCACGTGAAAAGCTTATGGCTTATGCCAGCGAACACGGTATCGAAGTGGATTTTGCCAAGCAGGGTAAAAAATCGCCTTACTCGATGGATGCAAACCTGCTGCATATTTCCTACGAAGGTGGAATCCTCGAAGACCCATGGGCAGAGCCCGAAGAGGCAATGTGGCGCTGGTCTGTTTCACCGGAAAATGCACCGGATCAACCCACTTACGTTGAGCTAAGCTTTGAAAAGGGCGATATTGTGGCTATAGATGGCGATCGCCTCTCGCCGGCTGCTGTTATGGAAAAACTCAACAAGATTGGTGGTGATAACGGGATAGGTCGTGATGATATTGTTGAAAACCGCTATGTAGGTATGAAATCCCGGGGGTGTTACGAAACACCGGCAGGGACTATTATGTTAAAAGCACACCGGGCAATGGAATCCCTGACGCTTGATCGCGAAGCCGCGCATTTGAAAGATGAGTTAATGCCAAGATATGCCAAGCTCGTTTATAACGGTTACTGGTGGAGTCCTGAAAGGGAAATGCTGCAGGCTGCAATTGACCAGACCCAGCAGGTTGTAAATGGTGATGTACGACTGAAACTTTACAAGGGTAATGTCTCGGTTGCAGGTCGCAGATCTGAAACTGACAGTCTGTTCGATGAGTCGATCGCAACATTCGAGGATGATGCCGGAGCTTACAACCAGGCTGATGCAGAAGGTTTCATCAAGCTGAATGCACTTCGCTTAAAAGTTGCTGCCCAAAGAAAAACTAGGAAAAACTAGGAAAAACCAAATAAAACCAAATAAAACCAAATAAAATGGGCAGCAGTAAAAACAAGAGAAAAAAATATTATGAATAAACTTTTTACCATGCTTCTGGCCTTTGCCCTGAGCTTACCTGTCTGGGCTAATAAAGCACCGGCTCTGGATGTCGAATATAAGGCAGATAAAATTGCAGATGACGTTTATGTGATTCATGGGCCACTGGAAACACCAAATCCCATGAACCAGGGGTTCATGAATAACCCGGGTTTCCTTGTTACTGATGCAGGCGTGGTTATAGTTGATCCGGGTGGAAGTGTTCAAACCGGAGAGATGGTATTGAATGTTCTGGCTGGTATTACAGACAAACCGGTCGTTGCCGTGTTTGCTTCACATATTCATGGTGATCACTGGCTTGGCAATGATGCCATTAAACGCAAGTATCCGGATGTAAAAATCTATGGTCACCCGACCATGATTGAAAAAGTTAACAAAGGCGCTGGTGCTGACTGGGTTGAAATGGTCATGCGTATGACAGATGGTGCCATTGAAGGAACTGAAATTGTTAACGCCAATACGCCGGTTGATGATGGCGACAGTATTAAAATTGGCGGATTAACCTTTAACATTTATCACAACGGTGCTGCCCATACTTTTTCCGATATCATGATTCACGTCCCGGAAAAGCGTGTCATGTTCCTGGGTGATAATGCATCCGTGAATCGATTGATCAGAAACGAGGGCAGTGTTAAAGGCAATATCGCAGCGTTAGAAAATGCCATTAAGACTGAAACCGATATGTTTGTGCCCGGTCACGGTCCCAGCAGCAAAGACAGCGCCGAGATCTATGCGAATTACCTTAAGTTCATGTATAAAAAAGTACGTGAGAAATATGATGAGGGTATGAGTGATTTTGAAATCAAGCCAGCTATTATAGGTAGCCTGAAACCATGGCAAGGTTGGAGTGATTTTGACCGTGTAAGCGGCAAGCACATCCACTCAATCTATTTGGAAATCGAAAACGACGAATTCTAATTGGCGTGTGTCGCCAAAACCTGTTCTGCAGGAACAGGTTTGCCTAGGTGGTATCCCTGTACGTAATCAACGCCGTAAGTTCTGAGCAGATTCATAGTTTCACGGTTTTCAACATACTCGGCAATGACTTTTTTACCGAGGTTATGTGCAACTTCCACCATGGATTTCACCAGGATCTGATCAGCCGGCTCATTCAACAGGTTCATAATGAACATGCCATCGATCTTGATGTAATCAACCGGGTAATTTTTAATATAGTTAAACGAACTAAAGCCCGTTCCAAAATCATCAATAGCAAAACGACAGCCAAGAGCCCGTAATTTGCTGATTGTAATACGGGTTTTTTCAACATCGCTGACAGCCGCTGTTTCAGTCAGCTCAAACATCAGTTTTGATGGATTCAACGACAGGTAAGTCATCTTGTTTTTGATCAGGTCAAAAATAGCCGGTGTCTGCAGGCCATCACCAGACAGGTTGATGCTAAGGCAAATGTCTGAGCCGGCTTTCTGAAACCTTTCCAGCAGCGACAGGGCATTATCAACAACCCAGTAATCAAGCTTGTGGATGATGCGGGTACTTTCAGCTGCCGGTACAAAATCAACCGGTGAGTAGACCTTGCCGTTACCATCAATCAGACGAATCAGTACTTCATAGTGCGAAGGTACTTCAGAAACTGTGCTGACAATTGGCTGCAGGTTTAGCTTGAAATAATCATTTACCAGCGCATTTCGAACCATGGTGACGCACTGGCGGGTATTCTGCAGCGACTTGATTTCCGGTGCGCTATGATCAAACAGGTAAATACGGCTGTCGGTTTTTTCCTTGGCAATATGACAGGCCTGGTCAGCACGCGCCAATACTTCACTGGCCGTTTTGTTATCCGTGCCGGGGTAGATCATAACAATACCGATACTGGCGAAAACCTTCACCTGGTTACCGGCTTCACCACAGACCATGCCATCAATTTCGGTTTCAATCACGCTTGCCAGGTCCATTGCGACAATTTCATCAATGTCTTCAATCAGAATACCGAATTCATCGGAACCAACACGGGCAATCAAAGAGCCACTAGGGACCGCTTCCTTGATTAAATCGGCCATTTTCACCAGCAGTAAATCGCCACGTTCATGGCCGAGTGTGTCATTAATAATTCTGAAATGATCAACATCGATAAAGAACAGGGCGCTGGTGCGGTGCAGGTTATTTGATTTACCCAGGGAGATTTTCAATGCTGCTTCGAGCTTGTGACGGCTGGGCAGGGATGTCAGTTCATCGTGATTAAGCAGGTGCTGCAGCCGGGTTTCCATGACTTTGCGCTCGGAAAGTTCCGTGTTCAGGTTTTCTTCGCGCGCCAGGCGAGCCTGCTTCTCCTGGCGGTATTTCAGTGCCAGGTTGATTCTGGGAATGAGTTCTTCACTTCTGAGAGGGCGAACCAGAACGTCTACGGCGCCTGCCTGGTAGCTGGTTATTGCCTGGTTTTCATTCCACCAGCCATTGCCCTGGGTCAGCAGAATAATCGGAGTGTTGGAAATGTCATGTTTGCTGAGCGTTTTGGTCAGCTCCAGTGCATCAAAGGCTTCGATCGTTGTTGAGATCACAAGCAGCTCAACCTGCATGGATTCATGACGGTAACCCTGTCGCAGGGTTTTCAGGATATCTTCTTCGTTATCAACCGTGGTCAAACGGGTAAAATTGGCGGCACGCAACAGCTCGTAGAGTGAATCCTTTTCACTGCTACGCTCATCTGCAATCAGAATAAAAGCATTCTTGAAAGCATCAAGAACCTTCTGATCAGAATTAATTAGCGTTTCTAACATGTTGAAATGCCTGTAAAAACTTCCCGTTAGACTAAAAAACCTGCTTATTTAATACAGGTATTTTAAGTGTTTTATTTAAATTATTGTCTAATTTACTGTATTTGTTATATATTTTATAGCAGATATACTAAGAAAAAGACAAGATTTTTTTCAAATTAAATTTTTTTACCGGGCTCTCACATTTATGCAATTACAACCAATTGACCTTGTACGAGGTGAAATTGAGCTACCCACGCTCTCAAATATATATCTGCAATTTACCCAAAAACTTGATCAGCCAGGTGCAAAAGCAGATGATTTTGCAGAAATAATTTCAGCTGATCCGGCTCTGACAGCCAAGCTTTTAAAAATCGTTAACAGCGCTTACTACAGTTTTTCGGCCACAATTACAGATGTTGGCCATGCCATCACCATAGTGGGTCTGACGGAATTAAGAGAAATTGTTTTGGCGATCTGTGTAGTTGATTACTTTGAGGGCCTGCCGAATAAACTGATCAGTATGGAAGAGTTCTGGGAGCACAGCATCTATACCGGCTTGATGGCCCGGGAAATGCAGCGTTCACTTTCAATCGAAACCAGCGACTCAATGTTCACGGTTGGCCTGCTGCATGATCTTGGCAGCCTGGTTTTCTATAACCGTTTGCCGGAAATTGCACGTTCCGTTCTGGAAATCAGTGAACGACAGGAAAGGTCCAGGTTTGAAGTGGAACGTGAAGAACTGGGATTTGATCATGCCGCCATCGGAGCTGCTTTAATAGAACACTGGGGTTTGCCCGAATTTTTGATCCAGGTGATTAAATTTCATCACTCGCCTGATCAGATCAAGGATCAGGCTATCGAGAACCACCCTGAGCATAGCAAGCAGGTATTGATATTGAACATGGCAGACAAAATCAGCCGCCTGGTAGAAAAAGGTGGCTCTGGTGCTGATATCCTGGAAGTGAACCGGAATTATCAGGCTTTAGGCCTTAAAAATGAAACCCTTCTGGCCTGCAAGGAGCGGGTCGATGAACAGTTGCAATCAGTGCTGTCGGCTGTTCAGGCGGTTTGAGCGGAAGAACCTGAAGAATCAAGCACTACCTGGTTACGACCCTTGGCAGTAGCTGAAACCATTGCTTCTTCCGAGCGGCTGATCAGTGACTCAATATTTTCACCTTCACGGTACTGAGCGATACCTGCCGAGAAGGTCGGCATATTAATCACCTTGTTGTTTTCAGAAATGATCAAACGCGATTCAAACGCTTTCTGAAGAACCTTGTTAATTGCCTGTTCGGCGTCCTGCAGTTTGGAGTGGGGTAGCAATACCGCAAACCTGGCCTCGTCAATACGGGCAACCAGGTCATAATTTCTGAAAACCGATAGCACATCTTTACTGAAAAACTGGATAACCCGGTCACCAATTGCCTGACCATAGGTTTCGACAATTTCCAGGAACAGGTCCAGTTCCAGCATTGCAACACAAAGAGAATAACCGTGTCGTTGAACGCGTCCGGCCTCGTTATCCAGAATTTTCATAAATGCCCTGCGGTTTGCCAGTCTTGTCAGGTCGTCCGTTGAACTGAGCTGTTTAACCAGTCCCAACTCGTGATTAAGATTCGAGCATTGAGAACCCAGTTCCTCAATTTCATCTCCGATGGCCTGAATATTCTGGTTCAGGGAGGACTGCTCTGACAGCAGGTTCTGAATTGAATCATTTAACTGGGATTTAAGCGCCCTGATTTCTTCCGGACTGCCAGCAGAGCTGACATTCTTTGAAAGTGTCAGCATTCTGTTCTCAAATGCGCTGAACTGTTTTCGTGTCTGGTCAATTTGTTCATGCAAAGATGACTTGAGATCATTCACATCATAACTGGTGGAAATTTCTTCCGGTTTTTCAGTCGGCTCTTGCCTGGTTTCTTTTGGCATTTCAACCGCAGCACCACGCAGCTCATCAATGGCGTATTTTTCTTCTATTGATATTTCGGG
>CALAZS010000291.1 GCA_937926265.1 uncultured Gammaproteobacteria bacterium | reverse complement strand
GCTGAGAGTTCCCAGGGCAGGGTTCACAACGTCCTTATCAAAGGTGTACAACACCTGAATTGTAATCTGAGCTTTCTAAAGAATTAACTCTTAATAATGAAGAATTATTTCTTCGCGGCTTCGCGCTCTTTCACTTCTTTGATGACTTCTTCAGCAACGCTGTTAGGACATGCAGAGTAGTGAGAGAATTCCATTGAGAACTGGCCACGACCGGAAGTCATGGTACGCAGGTCACCAATGTATCCAAACATTTCAGCCAGTGGTGCATCAGCTTTAATACGAACACCGGTTGTGCCGGCTTCCTGGCCCTGGATCATGGCACGACGACGGTTCAAGTCACCGATAACATCACCAACGTGATCTTCCGGTGTGAAAACATCAACCTTCATAATAGGTTCCATTAACTGCGGACCGGCTTTGGGCACAGACTGGCGATAAGCGGCTTTTGCTGCAATTTCATAAGCAACTGCCGAGGAGTCAACAGGGTGGAAACTACCATCAACCAGGGTGACTTTAACGTCCAGCAGCGGGAAGCCGGCGAGTGTGCCTTTATCCATACTCAGGGCAAAACCTTTTTCAACTGCAGGCCAGAATTCACGTGGCACGTTACCACCAACAACCTTGGATTCAAAAACGTAACCTTCATTCTTTTCTGCTGGCTCGATGACATAGTCGATCTTAGCGAACTGACCTGAACCACCAGACTGTTTTTTATGGGTATAACTGTCTTCACAGCGCTGGGTGATGGTTTCACGGTAAGCAACCTGAGGTTTGCCAACCTGAACTTCAACACCGTGGGTACGCTTGAGGATGTCCACTTTAATATCGAGGTGAAGCTCACCCATACCTTTGATGATGGTTTCACCGGAGTCTTCATCAGTTTCAACGCGGAAAGATGGATCTTCCTGCATCATTTTGTTAAGAGCGATACCCAGTTTCTCAGCAGAACCTTTATCTTTTGGTGCAATTGCAATCGAGATCACAGGATCAGGGAAGACCATTGGTTCCAGTGTCGCAGGGTTGTTCTGGTCAGCCAGGGTGTGACCGGTCTGAGTGTTTTTAAGACCAACGAAGGCAACAATGTCACCTGCCTGACAGGAATCCAGTTCGATACGGTCATCAGCATGCATTTCTACGATACGACCGATACGCTCAGTTTTACCGGTGAAAGTATTGAGCAACGTGTCACCTTTTTTGATGGTACCAGAGTAGATACGGGTAAAGGTCAGGGCACCGAAACGGTCATCCATGATTTTAAAGGCCAGTGCGCGAACAGGACGAGTTGGATCAACGATGGCTTTTTCACCGGTTTCGTTGCCTTCCATATCCACTTCAGGTTGAGGGTCAACTTCAACAGGGTTAGGCAGGTAGTCTACAACTGCATCAAGTACCAGCTGAATACCTTTGTTTTTGAAAGCTGAACCACAGTAAGTCGGGAAGAAGTCCAGTGCAATGGTACCTTTGCGGATACAACGTTTGATGTCTTCATCAGATGGTTCTTCACCTTCAAGGTAAGCTTCCATCAGGTCATCATCCTGTTCAACTGCTGTTTCAATCATCTGTTCACGATATTCAGCGGCTTTATCGACCAGGTCAGCTGGAATGTCTTCAACAGTAAAGTTCTCAGGTTGGCCTGAGTCATCCCAGATATAGGCTTTCTGAGTAAGAACATCAACAACACCTTTGAAATCATCTTCGATACCGATTGGCAATGTCATTACCAATGGGTTGGCACCCAGGACATTTTTAACCTGATCAACAACACGGTAGAAGTCAGCACCAAGACGGTCAAGCTTGTTAACAAAGATGACACGGGCAACTTCTGATTCGTTGGCATAACGCCAGTTGGTTTCAGACTGAGGCTCAACACCACCAGAGCCACAGAAAACACCAACACCACCGTCGAGTACTTTCAGGGAGCGGTAAACTTCGATGGTGAAGTCAACGTGTCCAGGGGTGTCGATGATGTTCAGGCGATGACCGTCCCATTCACAACTGGTTGCAGCTGACTGAATGGTAATACCACGCTCACGTTCCTGATCCATGAAGTCAGTTGTTGCTTCACCGTCATGTACTTCACCGGTTTTGTGAACTTTACCTGTCAGCTTGAGGATACGCTCTGTGGTGGTGGTTTTACCGGCATCTACGTGAGCGAAGATACCAATATTTCTGTATTTGGATAATTCAGCCATTTTTCTGTCCTGAGGTTAAAAATTTGGGCAATCGTAAAAATTGGCAAAAGCCAGGTAGAGGCTGACTTGTGACGGTCAGTCTTCCGAATAATTAAGATTGAGGTCCCGGTTACGAAATTAGTCGCGCGATTATAGACGAATTTGGCGGAAAATCCATTGTCTCCCCTGGATATTTGCCTGCCAAAGCTATTATTTTCAAAGACACGCCGCTAGTACGTCCTTGTAGGCTCTCTGGACGCTTCCTTGCGTCCAGAAGGTCTTTGAAAGCAATAGCTTCAACAGGCTTTCAGGCCAGAGATAAAAAAACAATGAAATTACCCCGGGAGATGAAGATGAAAGTGGTAACTTGCCCCTAATGGAATGAATTAATTCTTGAACTTCTTATGACAACCTTTACAGGAAGCACCAAGATCTTTCATCGCAGCACCAACGGCGGCTTTATCACCGGACTGGGCGGCAGTGTTGATGCCGGCAGCGGCGGTCTGGAAATCCTTGAGTTTTTGCTCGAAGGTTTCAAAATCCATCCAGATATCTTCCATCGCGTCTGATTCATCTGTGACTGAATCTTCAGGAAAAGCGCTCAGTATTTCCAGGGAAGAGAGTGAAGCGATGTCTTTTGCATGGGTTTTGATTTTTTCCACATCATAGGGTGTATCACCCTTGAGCATTGAACCTATTTTCTTGGTGTTATAAGCAATTACCGTCATCACCGCCTGACGATACTCAACTTCTTTAGTGAAGCTTCCTTCCTCAGCACTTACACCAGAGGTAAAGGTTAAGCTGGAAGCAGCAATAATGGCAGAAATTGAACGTATGAATTTTGAGTGCATTTAAATCTCCTGTTGATGATCTTCTATCAAGACTGATGTTAGTAGAGCTGGCACAAAGTGCAATCAGCGTCGCTGAAAAAAGACAAAGCCGGCCATGATCAGCAGCATGCCTAAAAGGTGATACCAGGACAGCGCCTCATCCAAAACAAGCGCCGCCAGAATCGCAGTGAAAATGGGTATAAGGCAGATAAAAAAGCCTGCCAGGCTTGCTCCAATAAGGGCAACACCGCGGTTCCAGAACAGGTAGGAAAGAATCGAAGGGAAAATGGCGATATAGAAAAAACCACTGACCAGGGTCGTTGACATTTCAGGTAGCGGGTTATTGGTAATGTCCCATAAAAACAAGGGTAATAGCAAAGCACTGCCGATAAAAAACGTCGCGCCCAGAAATGACATGGGGTGAATGTCCGGGCGATTTTTTAACATGATCGAATAAATGGCATACACCAGGTTGGCGACAAGCATCCACAAGTCACCCTGTGCAAAATCCCATGAAAGCAATACATTCAGATCTCCCCTGGCGACAACCATCATCGCACCGGAAATACTTATGACAACGCCAAGCAGTGCCATTGGGCGAATCTGTTCTTTCAGGAAAATCACTGCCAGCAACACAATCATGGCCGGCATCGTGGTTTGTATTAAAGCGATGTTGTTAGAGGTAGTTGTGTGGGCGGCCTGGTAGAGCAGAGTGTTAAACAGGCTGATACCCATAAAACTGATCAGGCTGATGTAGCCGATGTTTTTAGAAATAAGCTTCAGGTCTTTTTTTAGATATCGCCAGGCAAATGGCAGCAGAAAAACAGTTGCCAGCCACCAGCGTCCCGTAGCCAGGGCTATGGCAGAAATATCAGCATGTAAAAGCCTGGCAAAGATGACATTGCCTGACCAGAAAAGTACGGTGAAAGTTAAGAATATATAAGCTTTTACACTTGGGGTCATTCAGCCGAGTTTACTCGGCCAACCATGGTATAAGCAATAAGTCACTGTCTGATGAAGTTATCATCCACACATTGAGCAGAAGTAAAGTGGCACCGGTCAGCAAAGCCGCCCACATGAACATGCGATGGTAATAGCCAGAGGAGTGTTTTCGCATGGCAGATCTCCTGTTGGTAAATTTTGACGTTAACGCGCTATTAACGAAATTCGACATATTTACCTTAGCAAGAAACGCGCCTGCTAATTTCAGGGTTTTTCGGCTAATACAGCCGGCAAATTCGGTTTTTTTGTGCACAGGTGGTGCGCAGTTGAAAAAAGTTGTCCACTTTTGGTGCGTTTCTGAGCCAGTCATTGCAATACATTTTTATTAAAAACAGATCAGAAATTGAGTATCTTTAAAGCTACTTTGGAATTTCTCTGGTAATTATACAGCTTGCGTTTTTGCCTGGGGAGTATCGATACGTCGGCTCTTTTGAATCCCCTTTCCTGGAACCAGTGCATGGTCTGTGTTGTTAAAATGAAGACTTGTTCAAGGCCCATTTTGGAGGCGAGTTTTTCCATGTGGGCCAACAACATATCACCCTTGCCATCGGACTGGTAATCGGGGTGAATCACAATGCAGGCCAGTTCTGCGGCACTGTTTTTCGGGTACCGGTACAAGGCTGCGCAACCAATGATCATGCCATCACGTTCGACCACTTCAAAGTTATGAATTTCTGTTTCGAGTAAATCCCTCGAACGTTTTACCAGAATGCCTTTATCTTCAAGCGGGCTGAGCAGTTCGATAATGCCGGTGACATCATCAATGCCTGCCGGACGAATTTTTTCATAAGCTTCCGCCGTAATCAGCAGACCGGTGCCGTCTCGAGTAAAAAGTTCTTTCAGCAGGCCACCATCGATATGCCGCGGTACCAGGTGAGCTCTTTTAACGCCAGAGCGACAGGCATCAGCCGCATTATTGAGGCAGTGAACTGTTTTTTCAGACAGTTTCTTTCTGCGTTTGATAAAACTTTCCATGGCAGCTGGAGTAAGGTGACTGTTTTGCCTGCCGGCTTTTAAATCTTTGTGCTCTGTCAGGTAAATGAGTTTGTCAGCATTCAAGGCAACGGCGACGCTGGCCCCGACGTCATTGGCAGCAAGGTTGAAAATCTCACCGGTAGGTGAGTAACCCAGGGGTGAAATCAGCACGATATTTTCATTTTCCAGCTGTTGGATGATGGCGCCAGCATCAACACGACGGACTTCGCCGGTATGGGCGTAGTCAATACCATCGAGTACACCGATGGGCTTTGCCATGACAAAGTTGCCGGAAGCAACCCGGATTCTTGTGCCAGCCATGGGTGAATTTGCCAGCCCCTGCGATAGCAGTGCTTCGATTTCCAGGCGCACGCTGCCGGCTGCCTCCTTAACTCCGGCCAGCATTTTTTCATCAGTCACCCTTAGGCCGTCAGAAAATTCCGATACCAGTCCTTTTTGTTTCAGGTTGGCTTCGATTTGCGGGCGGGCGCCATGAACAAGTACCAGTTTGATTCCCAGACCCTGAAGCAGTGCAATATCATGAATCAGGTCGGTAAAGCCTGAAGATTCTATTGCTTCACCTTCAAATACGACGACAAAGGCTTTGCCACGGTGCGCGTGGATATAAGGGGATGAGGCCCTGAACCAGTCGACAAACAAATTTTTACTGTCTTTTGCTTTCATCAGCACATAATAATCAATTGATTCATATACGTGTAGTTATTCTTAAAGGCAGAAATGATTAATCAGGTTTTTAATTAACTGCACCCCTGGCTTAATCTGGTCAAGCGCCAGGTATTCATCAGGTTGATGAGCCTGGTCAATACTGCCAGGACCAAGGATGACTGTATCCATACCCATATTGTTAAAGTAAGGCCCTTCGGTTCCAAAGGCGACGGCTTGAGAACTGTATCCGGTTAACTTTTCAGTCACTTTAACAATTGCTGCATCACCATCTGTTTCCATTGCCGGAATGCCATCGAAAAGTGGCAGGTATTCAATCCTCAAACCACTGTCAGCGATTCGCAGGTTCAGCCTTTTATGCATGTCTTCACGTAATTCATCAATGGCCATGCCCGGCAGAGGACGTAAATCAATATGCATTTCACAGTGGCCACAAATACGGTTTGGGTTATCACCACCATGAATATGTCCAAAATTGAGTGTTGGTACCTGTACTTCAAAAGCCGGGTTTTGAAACTTGCTTTGTAGCTCGGTTCGCCAGTCGATCAATTCTGAAATGATAGAGTGCATACCTTCCAGGGCATTATTGCCAAGGGCAGGGTTGCTGGAGTGACCTGAAAGTCCTGTGAGCCTGATGCCTTCCATGAAAATGCCTTTATGCATGCGTATCGGTTTAAGGCTTGTCGGTTCACCGATAACGCAATGTCTGCCAAGTGTTGCAAATCTTGGTTTGATTGCCTTGGCACCACACATGGAGGATTCTTCGTCAGCAGTTGCAATAATAATTAAGGGCTTTTTGAGTTTCTCTAAATCCAGATCACGAATGGCTTCTGTGATAAAGGCAAAGAAACCTTTCATGTCGCAGCTACCCAGTCCGTAAAGTCTCTGATCTTTTTCTGTCAGCTTGAATGGTGATTGTGTCCATTTACCTTCGTCAAAAGGCACGGTATCGGTGTGCCCAGCTAACACTAGTCCATCTGGCCCTGATCCTGAGGAAGCTACCAGGTTGTACTTACCCGGGTAGTTCGGTACTTCAAAAATCTCAACTTTAAAACCCAGATCATTGAACCAGTCATGCAGGGTTTCAATTACAGTGATATTGGAAGTATCCAGGGATGCGTTAAAACTGCTTATCGAAGGCGCAGCTATCAGTTTTTTTATCGCCTGGGTGATATCCGGAATGTTATGTGAATGGCTCATGCTGCCTGCTAATTGCTGTCTAAAATAACAGGCTAGTTAATTTCTTCGATGTAGGTGCGTTCAATCGGTGTTTGAATATAACGTTTTTTTCCGTCAACACGTGTCCAGAAATAGTAATAGCCTTTTGCCGGTTCGGAAGTTACCTTGCCATCAATGACTTCCCAACTTTTGACGTGGTCACCAACGGCATAGGTAACACGATAATTTCCTTCGAGCCAGGTTACTCCAAGGCGCGAGAGCTTGTTTTGCTGTTCTTCACTACAACCTGCCATAAAAAGTAGAGTTAATATCAACAGCAGCAGGCGGAGAATGTGTGTATTCATTTGGATACCGGGAATAAATGGATGAATTCTGAAATTCTATCACTGTAAAGATTTGAAAACTTCAATCTCTTGCCTACACTTAGTTGTGAGGATAATCACGAAGATGATTACTGACCACATAGACTTCAAGTGAGGATAGAAATGAAAAAGTTACTTTTAGCGGCGATTGTCATTGGTTTGGCTTTTTCTGCGAATTTATCAGCCAACACGCTGCAAAAACCCACCAATGAGGTGGAATATCGTGCCATGGTGAAAGCAGCCCAGATGGAAGCTGCGAAAATGAAAGCGGCTCAGGTTCAGGCGGCCCGTGTCAGGGCAGCCCAGATGAAGGCTGCTGAGATGATGGCTGCCAAAGTACGTGCAGCACAGGTTCGTGCTGCCCAGATGGAAGCAGCTGAAATGATGGCCGCTAAAGTGCGTGCTGCCCAGGTTAGGGCAGCCCAGATGAAAGCGGCTGAAATCATGGCAGAAAAAGCAAAATCCTGATTTTTAATAATAACTCTTAAAATGGCCGTCAATTTTTGGCGGCTATTTTTTAATAGCATTTATTTCCCTCATATTTTTCCTGAGATTATTTTGTCTTAGCCGTTCTCGACGACTGACCACACATCAAGCCATAATAGGCGGATAATTTTTCGCAGGAGACAAATATGCCGCAATACCGATCCAGAACCACCACGCATGGCCGCAATATGGCCGGTGCCCGTGCCTTATGGCGTGCCACAGGAATGAAAGATGGTGATTTTGACAAACCCATCATTGCGGTGGCCAATTCGTTTACTCAGTTCGTTCCGGGACATGTTCATTTGAAGGACATGGGGCAACTGGTAGCGAGAGAGATTGAAAAAGCCGGTGGTGTTGCCAAGGAATTTAATACTATCGCCGTTGATGATGGTATCGCCATGGGACATGGTGGCATGTTGTACTCTTTGCCATCTCGAGACCTGATCGCGGACTCGGTTGAATACATGGTAAATGCCCACTGCGCTGATGCACTGGTTTGCATTTCCAACTGTGACAAGATAACGCCCGGGATGTTGATGGCTGCCATGAGACTGAATATTCCTGCGGTATTTGTTTCAGGTGGTCCGATGGAAGCTGGAAAGGTCACACTGGCCAACAAGGGAGAGATCAAGCTTGACCTGGTTGACGCGATGGTTTCGGCAGCCAATCCGAATGAAACTGATGAAGATGTCGCCAGTATTGAGCGTTCAGCCTGTCCGACCTGTGGTTCCTGTTCCGGTATGTTCACTGCCAATTCGATGAATTGTCTGACTGAAGCTCTGGGACTGTCATTGCCGGGCAATGGTTCATTGCTGGCTACACATGCAGACCGTGAATCGTTATTCCTGGAAGCAGGGCGACTGGCAGTTGACCTGGCCAAGCGCTATTACGAACAGGATGATGCCTCAATACTGCCACGCAGCATCGCATCATTTGATGCTTTCGAAAATGCGATTGCACTGGATATCGCCATGGGTGGTTCAACCAATACCGTTTTACACCTTTTGGCAGCTGCCCAGGAAGCCGGAGTGGATTTCACCATGGCAGACATTGATCGTATGAGCCGCAAGGTACCCAACCTCTGCAAGGTTGCCCCGGCAACCCAGCAGTACCATATGGAGGACGTGCACCGCGCAGGTGGTGTGATCGGTATTCTGGCTGAACTTGACCGGGGCGGTTTGATCCATAGAGACTGCCACACTGTTCATTCTGAAAATATGGGTGCAGCTTTGGATAGCTGGGATGTTGTTAAAAGTGAAGAACAGCAGGCCAGGCAGCGTTACCTGGCAGGTCCCGGGGGGATTCCAACCCAGGTGGCTTTCAGCCAGGACAGCCGCTGGCCGGATCTGGATATCGACAGGGAAAATGGCTGTATCCGTGATATTGCCCATGCCTATTCCCAGGATGGTGGACTGGCCGTTTTGTACGGCAATATTGCCGAGGATGGCTGCATAGTCAAAACCGCTGGTGTCGATATGAGCATGCTTGAAGCCGAAAAATTACGATACACCACGAGCGTGCCCACTTCGACCTTGCGCGGTTTTATTGGGCCGGCACGTATTTTTGAAAGTCAGGATGCAGCAGTTGAAGCAATTCTTGGTGATCAAATCGATGAAGGTGATGTGTTAATCATTCGCTATGAAGGCCCCAAAGGCGGCCCGGGTATGCAGGAAATGCTTTATCCAACCAGCTACCTTAAATCCAAGGGACTTGGTAAAGCCTGTGCTTTAGTCACAGATGGTCGTTTCTCAGGTGGAACTTCAGGGCTTTCAATCGGACATTGCTCACCCGAGGCTGCAGAAGGTGGCAACATCGGCCTGGTTGAAGAAGGTGACTTGATCATCATTGATATTCCAAACAGAACCATCAACATGGATGTTTCTGATGAAGAAATCAGCAAGCGCCGGGCTGCCATGGAGCAAAAAGCCAATGCCTGGCAGCCTGTAAACCGCGACCGCTATGTCTCAACTGCGTTGAAAGCTTATGCGGCTTTGACAACTTCTGCAGCTAGAGGCGCTGTCAGGGATTTAAGCCAGATCAGTTAATAGACCAGACCGGGTAATAAACCAGATCAGGCAGTATTGGTGATTGATATTTTCTGTCATCCCCGCGAAAGCGGGGATCCAAATCTCATTAATTAAAACGAATCCCAGGAAGATGTATTCCTGCGTCTTTGTACCCGCAGGTGAGGCAGAATCAGGCCAAGCAAAATACCGGCAATAACAACAGCTGCACCGATAATGAACCAGTCCTGTGCCGTGTCATTACTTAATTCACGATTTTCCTGTTTCAGGTTCTCAAGTTCCCGGGTGAGATCAGTCACTTTTTGACGCAGCTCGTTACGTTCATTGGTTACCCTGATCGCGTTGGAGGCCGTTCGTTTGATACCTGAAAGTTCCTGTTCAAGGTTCTTTTTCTCATTTTCAAGCACCTGGTGGCTTTGCTGTAAAGTTGCATGATCTTCCTGGAGCTTGGAAAGCCTGGCTGAAAGCTGGTCAGGTGCTGCCTGCAGTTCCTTGAGTTTTTCATTCGCAGCTTTAAGCTTTTCACGCGCAACCGGTTCATTCAAAAGCTGACGGGTTAAAACAAAGCCTTCAGTGCCAGATGGCAGGCGCACTTTGGAATAACCGCTTTCGCGGTTACTTGAAATGAGTTCCAGTTGTGTACCGCTTGAGATGGTGCGTTTGATTTTATGGCCGGAGCTTTCACCGGTACGCATCATGATCTTGAATTCGTCCGTGACATAACGGTATTCAGCTGCCATTAAACCTGAAACTGGCAGGCTGAGAATCATTAACAATGTGATTACAAACTTCATCACTTTTCCTCTAAATAAAAGATTGCACGATTTTATCGGATAAACACTGTTTCGAAAATGCCAGGGCTTTTATTTCTGAAGCGGGAAACAGATCAGGTGGTCAAGTGCTGCATTGACGCGAACCTTTTTGCCAATCGGATGATTGCAGTGGCTTGGAAAAAGAGACAGCAGTGTCTGGCCTGAAGCCAGAGCCAGGGTGTACAGGATTTCAGCACCCTTAAAGGCCTTCTCAATGATCGTTGCTTCGATGGCACCGTCTTTGTCAGGAATAATATCGTCCGGACGCAGCAGGATTTCGACTTTGCTGTTTTGCTCAAGGGGGTAGGCACGGTTGGCTTTGAGCTCACCAATTGGTGAATCAAAACTGTCTTCAGACATAACAATAGCTTCAACAAATGTACCCTGTCCGATAAAGTCGGCAACAAACCTGTCAGTTGGCTCATGATAAAGGTTATAGGGAGTGTCCCATTGTAATATCTGGCCGTTCTGCATGACGCCCACCTTGTCGGATATGGCAAAGGCTTCATGCTGATCATGTGTGACAAGAATCCCGGTGATACCGACTTTTTTTAAAATGTCCCTGACTTCAAGGCTAAGTCTCTCCCGTAATTCAATATCCAGGTTGGAAAAAGGCTCATCCATAAGTAAAAGGTTGGGGTGAGGCGCCAGTGCCCGGGCCAGGGCAACCCGTTGTTGCTGTCCACCGGACAGTTCATGCGGAAAGCGTTTTTCAAAGCCCTTTAGCCCGACAGCTTCAATCATGTTGTCAACCTGCTCAGACTGGGCTGCTTTGGGTAAATGTCTCAGGCCAAAGGTTATGTTTTTTTCGACATTCAAATGCGGAAAAAGAGCATAGTCCTGGAATACCATGCCGATCTGTCGTTTTTCCGGGGGAACTGCCCCTTCTTTGTGAGCAACAATGTTGCCGTTGATGCGAATACTGCCTTTAGTTACCGGTTCAAAACCGGCAATTGCCCTGAGAGCGGTAGTTTTACCGCAGCCGCTTGGGCCAAGCAAGCTGACAATTTCACCCTGGTTGACATGAAAAGTCAGTGATTCGAAGACTTTTTCTTCATCATATTGGCAGGTGATATTGTCGACTTTAAGTAAGGGCATTGTCTTGGTCAGTTAAATCAAAAACTCCAGTAAAGCTTTTTGTGCATGAAGACGATTTTCCGCCTCATCCCAGACAACGGATTGGGAGCCGTCAATAACGTCAGCAGAAACCTCTTCACCCCGATGGGCTGGCAGACAGTGCATAAAGACAGCATCGGGCTTGGCGTTGCGCATGACATCAGCATTAACCTGGTAATCAGCAAAAACCTGTTCGCGTTTCTGTTGTTCTTCTTCCTGTCCCATGCTGGCCCAGACATCAGTGACAAGTAAATCAGAATTTTCAGAAGCCGCAATGGGGTCGCGAATGATGGAGTAGTGCCCCTTTGCAGGTTCAGTTATTTGCTCTGATGGGTCATAACCTTCTGGACAGGCGATGTTGAGATGGAAATCAAACTGCCTGGCGGCATTGATCCATGAATGACACATATTATTGCCATCTCCAACATAGGTGACAGTTTTACCCTTGATGCTGCCCCGGTGTTCGACATAGGTCATCACATCTGCCAGAAGCTGACAGGGATGAAGCAGATCAGTAAGCGCATTGATGACCGGTACCGATGAGTGGGCAGCAAAGGTTTCGATAATGTCATGCGAAAAGGTGCGGATCATGATGGCATCAACCATGCGGGACATGACCCTGGCGCTGTCTTCAACCGGTTCACCGCGCCCGAGCTGGGTATCGCGGGGCGACAGAAACATCGCATGGCCACCAAGTTGCGTCATTCCCGATTCAAAAGAGACCCGGGTGCGGGTTGATGATTTTTCAAAAATCATCGCCAGTGTTTTGTTTTTCAATGGCTCATGCGTCAGGTTTCGCTGTCTCATGGCCTTGAGCTCAATCGCCCGGCTAATGAGTTTATCCAGTTCGACTGAACTTAAATCTAAGAGGGAAAGGAAATGCCGGGGAGTGTTATCGCTCATAATAGGTAATACACTGCCTGGAATCAGGCAGCGTTTTTCTGGTTGTGAATAAATTCAAAAATCAGACCGGCAAGTTTATCAACGAGCAGGTCTGCTTCTTCATTTGTCATGGTTAAGGGAGGGAGCAGACGAATGGTATTGCCGGAACAGACATTAATCAGAAGACCATCATCAAGAGCCATTTTCACCAGGTCAGTGCAGTTACATTCAAGCTCAACTGCAATCAGGAGGCCTTGACCACGAATTTCTGTTATCGCTTTTTCTTCACCAATTTCCTGTTGCAGGGTAGTGGTGATGCGACTGCCAAGTTCAGCGGCTCTTTCGGCAAAGTTATTGGTTTGAAGTTCACTGACCACTGCCAGTCCGGCAGCGCAGGCCAGCGGGTTACCACCAAAAGTTGAACCATGGTTGCCAGGTGCAAAAAGTGAAGCAGCCTCGCCATGAGCCAGGCAGGCACCGATTGGAACGCCGTTACCCAGTCCTTTGGCGAGTGTCATGACGTCTGGCATGATGTCTTCGTGCTGGAAAGAAAACATTTTGCCGCTGCGGGCCATGCCGGTCTGGATCTCATCAAGGATCAGCATCCAGCCATTTTGATCACAAAGTTCACGCACGGCTTTCAGATAGCCTGCAGGGGGAATCCGTATGCCGGTTTCACCCTGGATAGGTTCAAGCATGACAGCAACAATGTCCTTGTTCTTTTCACCCTGGGCCAATGCGTCAATATCACCAAAAGGAAAGCGTGCAAATCCACTGACCAGGGGCTCAAAACCAGCATGTACCTTGCGATTGCCGGTAGCTGAAAGGGTGGCCAGGGTACGGCCATGGAAACTGTTTTCCATCACGGCGATGGTAGGTTTTTCTATGCCTTTCTTGTGTCCGTACAGTCTGGCCAGTTTAATTGCAGCTTCATTGGCTTCGGCGCCGGAATTGGCAAAGAATACGTTGTCCATGCCGGAAAGTTCGCAAAGCTTGTCGCCAAGTTCGCTTTGATTGGCGATGCCATACAGGTTGGATGTGTGAACCAGCCTGGCAGCCTGGGCAGAAATGGCTTTTGCGACTGCGGGATTGGCATGACCAAGACCGCAAACCGCAATACCTGTCAGGGCATCCAGGTATTTGTTGTCATTTTCGTCCCACAGCCAGCTACCTTCACCCCTGGTAAAAGTGACAGGTAATCTTGCGTAGGTTGTCATCAAGTGGTCTGACATTTTGATGTAATTTCCAAATATCCAAAAAAACAAAAGGCAGCGTCTGTGAAGACCTGCCCAGAAACTAATTCCGAATTTTTAGAATACTTTTTCGTACCTAAAACGAGATCCTAGCGAGAGATGGCGAGGATTTCAAATGTTTTTTCAAGCTGTAAATCCTGTCTGTGACTGCTTTTCAGGGCTTGCGTCGACAAGGATGTCGACGCAGAGCATACATGGAAGTATTCACAGCGTCCCTGAAAAGCAGATACAGCCAGGGTTAAAGCTAAAATTTTGAATGATAAGGATTAGCCCATGTTAGAGGCTACAAAATCCCAGTTGATGATTTTCCAGAATTCTTCCAGGTACTTGGGACGCGCATTACGGAAATCGATGTAGTAGGCATGTTCCCAAACATCAACAGTCAGCAGGGCTTTTTTACCAGCTGTCATAGGTGTACCGGCATTGGAGGTGTTGAAGATTTCCAGGCTGCCGTCTTCATTCTGTACCAGCCAGGTCCAACCCGAACCGAAGTTGGTGGCGCCTGATTTGGAGAATGCCGCTTTGAATTCATCAAAAGAACCGAAAGTGCTGTTGATTGCGTCAGCCAGTGCGCCGGAAGGGGCATTGTCATCAGAAGGGCTGCGCAGGCAATTCCAGTAGAAAGTGTGATTCCAGATCTGGGCAGCATTGTTGAATATACCACCTTCAGATTTCATGATGATGTCTTCCAGAGACATGCTTTCAAACTCGGTACCTGGAATCAGGTTGTTCAGGTTGGTCACGTAGGTGTTGTGATGCTTGCCATGGTGAAAATCCAGGGTTTCACTCGAAATTACTGGTTCCAGTGCATTTTTATCATATGGTAAAGCTGGCAGTTCATGAGCCATGTTATTACTCCTCGTTTATGAGTTGATTAGATTTCAAAGAAAGGTGAATAATTCACAATAACCTAGTGTTGTGGAGGGTTATACTAGCGCTGCTATTTTCATCTGACAATACTGAAAATTGTAAGGGAGTTTTGGGGGTCATGAAATTGTCACTTAAAATGCTGATTTAAGGCATCAGAAAACTGATTATAAAGACGCCGTAAAAACTTCCCTGTTAGCTTGGCCTCGGCATCCCTGCCTCGGACACTTTAAAATCAGTTTACCTGACACCTTAATCCGTTGAGAATAACAATGTCATGAACCCCATCGAACTCAATCTTTTTTCCAGCAGGCTTGAATCCATTTGTGAACAGATGGGTGAAGTGCTGAGAAATGCTGCTTTTTCGCCCAATATCAGAGATCGTCTGGATTTTTCCTGCGCAATTTTTGACAGCAGGGGTGAGCTGAGTGCCCAGGCTGCCCACATTCCTGTTCACCTTGGCAGTATGGCCTTTGCGATGTCCTCAGTGATTGAGAGTGTCAGCTGGTCGGAAGGTGATCAGGTGATTTTTAATGATCCATTCCTTGGTGGCACACACTTACCCGACGTAACCATGGTAGCGCCGGTATTTATCAGCGGCATGCTGACAGCCTTTGTTGTCAACCGGGCGCACCATGCTGATATTGGTGCAGATACCCCGGGGTCAATGCCGGTTTCCAGTTCATTGGAGCAGGAAGGGGTGGTTATATCACCGCAACATTATTATCAATCAGGCCAGGCTAACCAGGCATTGCTGAAAAAGCTTGAGGTTAAACTCACGGGCGATGACACTTCCGGTGATTTTGCCGCTCAGCTCAGTGCCAACCGGTTTGGTGTTGAGGCGCTGTCAGATCTGATTTTATCCATGAGCAGACAGCATTACATCGATGGACTGGATGCTTTAAATAATTACGCCAGCATGCTTGCCAGGCAAAGTCTTGAAAAAATTCCTGATGGTATTTATGAATTCGAAGACTTAATGGATGATGATGGGCAAGATAAACAGGCGATTAAAATCTGTCTGAAACTCAAGGTTGAAAATGCACGGGTGCATGCTGATTTTGACGGTACCGGGCAACAGGTTTCCGGCAATATTAATTGTCCATTGTCTGTCGCTGCCGCGGCTGTTTTTTATGTATTCAGATGCCTGATGCCACCTCAGACGCCAGCATGTGCAGGAACATTTCAGGCCATCAGCATTGATGCACCAGAAGGTACTTTGGTGAATGCCAGGTATCCTGCTGCGGTTGCTGCGGGAAATGTTGAAACCAGTACGCGTATCGTAGATGTAACGCTTGGTGCCTTGGCCAAGGCGTTACCAGGTCAAATACCAGCAGCCAGTCATGGCAGTATGAATAATGTGGCCATGGGTAGCTTCGGGGGTAACTTCGGGGGAAATTTGGGGGGGAATAATCGCGAAGATGTTAATACCACGGGCTGGAATTATTATGAAACCATTGGTGGTGGTATGGGCGCGAATAGCAAAGGTGACGGGCTTTCAGCAGTTCAAACTCATATGACAAATACATTAAATACGCCAGTTGAAGTGCTTGAAATCAAATACCCGATTCGAATCAGGCAGTATGCAATCAGAACAAACAGTGGTGGATCAGGTAAATTCACCGGAGGTGACGGCATTGTCCGCTCATTTGAATTTACTCAACCTGCACAGGTTTCAGTGTTAACTGAAAGACGGCATTTTGCACCCTGGGGGGCAGCTGGCGGTGAAGATGGTAGTTCTGGCGAAAACCGCTTGAATGGAAAAGCCATGCCGGCAAAATTTCAGGCAAAAGTGAGTGGGGGAGATGTGCTTGAGATCAAGACACCAGGCGGTGGAGGCTACGGAAAATAATGTGCGGAATCTGCGGTGAATTCTGTTTTGGGCAAAGGCCTTCTGATGAAAACCTTATCCAGGCTATGACTGACAAGCTGGTCAGGCGCGGGCCGGATGACCAGGGAATATATACCAGGGATCATGTTGGGTTAGGGCATCGCCGATTGTCTGTGATTGATTTATCAGATCATTCGCATCAGCCGATGCTTGATAAGCAGTTAAATCTTGTTTTGGTTTTCAATGGGGCAATTTATAACTATCGTGAACTGAGAAAAACACTGCAACAAAAAGGCTATAAGTTTTTTTCAGAAGGTGACTCCGAGGTCATATTAAAAGCCTATGCTGAGTGGGGGCAGGATTGTCCAAAACATCTTCATGGCATGTTTGCTTTTGTCATCTGGGACAGAAACATCAATAAGTTGTTTATGGCCAGGGATCGTTTTGGTATCAAGCCACTGTACTGGTCACAAACTGAACGCGCTTTTATGTTCGCTTCCACGCCCCAGGCGCTGTTAGCCTCAAATGAAATCGATACATCAATTGACCCTGCCGGGTTACATTTTCAGTATACATTGCATGCTGTTATACCGGCTCCCAGAACTATCTTTAACGGCGTTAGAAAACTTGAACCCGGCTGTTTTGCCTGGGTTGATGAACAGGGTAAATCTGAGTCGCAAACGTACTGGAAATTATCGGCACAACGACCGGAAAAATCTTTATCAGAAAAGGAATGGATTGAGGCAATTCATGAGCAGCTCCGCCAAGCGGTAAGAAAACGCAACGACGTTGCCGATGTGCCGGTAGGTGTTTTGTTATCAGGTGGCCTTGATTCTTCTTTACTGGTTGCGTTGCTGGCAGAGCTTGGCTTAAAAGAAGTACATACATTCAGTGTAGGGTTCGAAGATCAGCCAGAGGAAAAGGGCAGTGAGTTTGAGTATTCCGACCTGGTTGTGGACAGGTACCAAACTCATCATCATAAGTTTCTTGTGCCTAACTCGCATGTGCTTGAACGAATGCCGGAAGCGGTGGATGCCATGTCTGAACCGATGTTTGGACAGGATGCAGTGGCTTTTTATCTGCTATCCGAGAGAGTTTCAAAGGAAGTGAAAGTGGTGCAATCCGGTCAGGGGGCCGATGAAGTATTCGGTGGCTACTTCTGGTACCAGCGGATGATGGATGAGACTTCAGGTACTCGGCTTGAGCGTTTTAGAAAACATTACTTCGATCGTGATCATGATGAAATGATGAACATGGTTGGGTCTGCTTACCAGGTTAATGATGTTACCGGTGCGTATATTGCGGACAGGCTAGAAGAAGGTGGGGCAGATGAGTTTATTGATGCCATCCTTCGGCTGGACACAACGACGTTGATTGTTGATGACCCGGTTAAACGTGTTGATAACATGACCATGGCCTGGGGGCTTGAAGCCAGGGTGCCGTTTCTGGATCATCACCTGGTTGAAGTTGCTGCCCAGTGTCCGCCTGAAATCAAATTCAAAAGTCCCGGAAAACATCTGCTGAAAGAAATCGCGCGGGGCATCGTGCCTGATGAAGTGATTGACAGGCCCAAGGGTTATTTCCCAATGCCTGCCTTGAAGTATGTCCGTGGCGATTTTCTGGATTTCATGAAAGATATTCTTAATTCCCGGGCTTGCAGAGAGCGTGGCTTATTCAAGCGTGACTATATCGACCGAATCCTTGCTGCGCCTGAAATGCATCACACCCGTATTCAGGGCAGTAAACTTTGGCATATGGCCCTGTTGGAGTTCTGGCTTCAGCGCAACCTTTGTTAGTTCTCTGAATTCTTGGTTCCTACAACTATTGTTCCTCAGTGCCATCAACTTGCATGCTTTTATGAAGACGCCGTAAACCCTTCCCTGGGGGCTTGACTGCAGCATCCATGCTGCAGACACTTCATAAAAGCAACAATGTTGATGACACTCTCTTAAGTGCGTAGGGGAATTTTACTTATATGTTTTAAACATGCGTCTGAGGGCATGGATGCCCGAAGTCGAGTGCCCAGGGATGGCTTGAACGTCATGTGATAAACATATCAGTAAAATGCCCCAATCAATATGACAGCCAAAGATTAAACTGGGTTGAGGATAAAGTCACAAAGTGAACAGGGTTGCATTTTCAGCCAAAGCCCCCAATATA
>CALAZS010000290.1 GCA_937926265.1 uncultured Gammaproteobacteria bacterium | reverse complement strand
TAAACCCATCCCTGGGGGCTTGGCTGCAGCATCCATGCTGCAGACACTTCTGCAAAGCAACATCGTTCAGCCAACTTCCTCTTCTGACCCTGCTTGTTGAAGGGAAGTGGATGGATTTATCGCAGTTAAAAAATAACTTGAGCAATGTAGGCTGGCAGGGCATCGGTGGCCCTTTGGTCATGATCATGCTGCTGGCAATGATCATTGTGCCATTGCCGGCTTTTATGCTGGATATCTTTTTTACCACCAATATAACTTTGTCCCTGGTGGTGATTATTGTGGTGATCTACACCATGAAACCACTCGAATTTGCAGCATTTCCCACGGTTATCCTGGTGACCACCTTGCTCAGGTTGGCGCTTAATGTTGCATCAACCCGTATCGTATTAATGGAAGGTCATACCGGTGGTGATGCGGCCGGTAAGGTGATTGAGGCTTTTGGCGAGTTTGTGATTGGCGGTAATTTCGCCGTTGGTCTGGTCGTGTTTTCGATTCTGATCGTCATCAACTTTATCGTTGTTACCAAGGGTGCCGGACGTGTTGCCGAGGTAAGTGCGCGTTTTACCCTGGACGCGATGCCCGGTAAGCAAATGGCCATTGATGCGGACTTGAATACCGGGTTTTTAACGCAGGAGGAAGCCAAGCAAAGACGTGAAGATCTGGCCAAAGAAGCTGATTTTTACGGATCCATGGATGGTGCTTCCAAGTTTGTACGTGGTGATGCGGTTGCCGGTATTGTCATCATGGTGATTAACATAGTTGGCGGACTGCTCATCGGTATGTTGCAACATGACATGGCCTTCTCTCAGGCACTTGAACGTTATGTGCTGTTAACCGTGGGTGATGGTCTGGTTGCGCAGATTCCAGCGTTATTACTGTCTGTTGCCGCTGCCATCATTGTCACCAAGATGAAAGATGCCAATGATGATATTGGCACCCAGGTTGGCAGCCAGTTGCTTGATAACCCCAAACCATTACTGATTGCCAGTGGCATTCTTTTCATGCTTGGTGTGATTCCAGGTATGCCAAACGTGCCATTCCTGATTTTGGCTGTAATGTCTTTTGTTGCAGCTATGTTCCTGATCCAGAAAAAACAGGAGTCTCAATTACAGACGGTTCCGGATATGCCTGTGCCTGAAGAGGCTGAATCGACAGAGCCCAAGGAGCTTAGTTGGGACGATGTGCAGCCCGTGGATATTATTGGCCTTGAAGTTGGTTATCGCCTGATTCCAATGGTTGATAAGGCGCAGGGCGGGCAGCTGATGAACCGTATCAAGGGTATACGCCGCAAGCTGTCGCAGGAACTGGGTTTTCTGGTGCAGTCGGTACATATCCGCGACAACCTTGATCTTTCTCCTAATGCCTATCGTATAACGCTTAATGGTGTGCCAATGGGCGATGCTGAAATTCATCCCGACCGTGACCTGGCAATTAACCCGGGTAAGGTGTTTGGTGAGATTCAGGGAATCAAAACCCGTGATCCGGCATTTGGCCTGGATGCTGTCTGGATTGAACCATCACAGCGCGATAATGCCCAGGCGCAGGGTTATACCGTGGTGGATGCAGGAACCGTGGTGGCAACGCATTTGAGTGAAGTGATCAAACGTCATGCCGGAGAACTGCTGGGCCATGAAGAAGTTCAGCAGTTACTCGACAGCCTGGCAAACACCTATCCAAAACTGGTGGAGGATCTTGTCCCTAAAACGTTGTCCTTGAGCCAGGTGCTCAAGGTGTTGCAGTCGTTGTTGTCGGAAGGCATTTCCATCAAGGATATTCGGACCATTGCCGAAACTTTGGCGGACCAGGCCGTCCTAAACCCTGATCCTGCCAATTTACTGTCAGCTGTCAGGGTCGCGCTGTCGCGCTCAATCATTCAACAACTTGTTGGAAACGTTGAAGAAATTCCAGTTGTTGTGCTGGATGCGAATTTGGAACAGTTATTGCAAAAGTCACTTCAGGCTTCTGGTGGAGAAGGTTTTGGTTTTGAACCGGGGCTTGCTGAAAGGTTACAGCAGTCATTGATTGAAACATCCAAGGAACAGGAAATGACAGGTCAGGAAACGATATTACTGGTGGCAGCGGGTATTCGCTCATGGATGTCGAAGTTTGCCAGGCACAGTGCACAGGGTATACATGTCCTGTCGTATAACGAGATACCTGACAACCGTAAGATCAAGGTTGTTGCAACAATTGGTGAAGCAAGTTCCTGAGAGTAGACCTGAGAATAAACCTGAAAGTAGATAGGTTCGCATAATAGAGGATTACAAACGATGAAGATTAAACGTTTTGTTGCACCGAATATGAAAACAGCGATTGCGGCTGTTAAAAAAGAAATTGGCGAAGACGCGGTGATATTATCGAACAAGTCGATACCCGATGGAGTTGAACTGATCGCGGCAGTTGAATTTGATGAGGAGCGCTTTCAGGCTGAAGTCGAAAAGAAATCCGTAAACCGCAACAAAAGCCGCATGCAATCCGAGTCGCCTAAACCTCAACGTGCTCATCATGCTGCACGGTCGACTCGATCCGCTCCAATTGAGTCCAGGGTTGAAACCCTGGATGATGTTAAGCCTGCGAATACGAATCACCAGGCGTCCGGGTACCATGCCCAGGCAGGAACCCTGATTGAAACCCAGATTGATACAATCGAGGACTCATCAAAGTCTCAAAGTGACACCATGGATGCCATGCGCCGGGAAATGCAGGCACTTCGGAGAATGATGGAAAACGAACTGTCTGGTATCAGCTGGCGCGAAATGGGTAATCATCGACCCGAAAGCAGGGAACTGTTTCGTCAACTGATGTCGATGGGTCTGTCTTCTGAAATTGCTGAAAGATTAATGCAGGCCAGTGCTTCGGTCGGTGGTTTTGAACAACAATGGAAAAAAGCGCTGTATTACCTGTCAGCTGAAATTTCAGTAACCGGTGATGATCTGATTGATCGTGGTGGCATTGCCGCAGTGGTCGGTCCAACGGGTGTTGGCAAAACAACCTCTATTGCCAAGCTGGCAGCACGTTACTGCATGAGGCATGGAAATCGGCACGTTGCCATGATCAGTACGGATAACTACCGCATTGGTGCCAGAGAACAACTTCACACATACGGTCGCATTCTTAACGTGCCTGTTCGTACAGCATCCAACGCTGAAGAGCTGATGGAAACACTCAATGCATTTATCGATAAACGTTTTATCCTGATCGATACGGCTGGGATGAGTCACCAGGATGAAAAACTGATACAGCAACTTGATCTGCTTGAAGGAGCAGGGCGCCCGATCACCCGTTACCTGGCACTTTCAGCGACCACTGATTTATCGGCATTACGCAGGGCAGTAGCAACTTTTGCTCCGATTCAGCCGGATGCCTGCCTGGTAACCAAAACTGATGAGGCGGCTTCTCTGGGCGCAATTCTGTCAGTATTGATTGAAAGCCAACTGCCAGTAGCTTATTACACGGACGGGCAAAAAGTTCCGGAAGACATGCATGTTGCCCATTCAAACCCATTGGTGGCTTTGGCGTCAGATCTTGCAGAGGAAACTTCAGCTCAGCTTGGTGATGGATTCCTTGCAATGGCATTAAGTGAAGCCAGGGCGAATGCTTATTATTAAAACTGCCTGTTAAATATAAATTGGCATCAATGATGCCAAGATGAATTTGGTGCCGGTTTTACTATATTCGATGAAGATCCCTGGAAGACTCTCAGGCTTCCGGGATATTCATAACAAAATTCATCCAATAAGTACTTTAAATGATTGATTGTATTTATTTCATGGATTAGTCTTAGTCACTTTGGGAAAAAGCTTCGGGAAAACTCAATGACTCGACCACAACCGGTTCAGGTGATTGCCGTCAGCGGTGGAAAAGGTGGTGTTGGAAAGACCAACGTCTCCATTAATCTTGCTGTCGCGTTAGCTGAGATTGGACGAAAAGTCATGATCCTTGATGCTGACCTGGGACTTGCCAATATTGATGTTGTCCTCGGTATTCATCCCCAATATGACCTTTCCCACGTTCTCAAAGGTGAAAAAACTCTCCGGGAAATCATGGTCGATGGTCCAATGGGAATTAAGCTGGTTCCCGGAGCTTCGGGTATTCAGCATATGGCTGAACTCTCTCCTGCTGAGCACGCAGGTATTATCAGCGCTTTCAGCGAAATCGGTTCCGATATTGACACCCTCATTGTTGATACAGCAGCAGGTATTTCAGACACTGTCATCAGCTTCACCCGGGCTTCCCAGGAAGTCATCGTAGTTGTTTGTGACGAACCTGCGTCAATTACCGATGCTTACGCTATAATCAAACTGTTGAATAAAGAATATGGCAGTACTCGTTTTCGTATACTGGCCAATATGGTGCGCACACCACAAGAAGGCAGAGACCTTTACAACAAAATGTGCGCCGTCACAGACAGGTACCTGGATGTGATGTTAGGTTTTATGGGGGCGATTCCCTACGACGATAATCTGAAGAAAGCTGTGAAAAGCCAGAAACCGGTGATAACAGCATTTCCTCGGAGCAAAGCTGCCCAGGCATTTAAGAACCTGGCAAGAAAAGTTGAGTCCTGGCCGTTACCTCAGGGAGCCGATGGACATATGCAATTCTTTGTTGAGCGGCTGGTCGAATACTCAAGTGGATACGGGGAGATATAACGTGAATGGACTGGCAAGTTACCAGGCTGTTCAGGCAACCAACCTGGATGAGCTGGTAAATAAGCATGCCGGGCTGGTCAAACGCATTGCTTATCACTTAATGAACCGGTTGCCGCCAAGCGTGCAATCCGAGGATTTAATTCAGGCGGGCATGATGGGGTTGCTGGAAGCTGGTAAGAACTATGATTCCAACCAGGGAGCCAGCTTTGAAACCTATGCGGGAATTCGCATTCGCGGTGCCATGCTGGATGAAATCCGCCGTAGTGACTGGACTCCCCGTTCTGTTCACCGAAAAGCCCGCATGGTAGCCGATGCCATGCGCGAAATAGAAAATACCGAAGGCCGTGACGCCCGCGATGTTGAAGTTGCCGAAACCCTCAATATCAGTCTCGATGATTACCATACGATACTAAAAGATGCCTCAGGTTCCAGGATTTTCAGCCTGGATGAACTTGTAGCGCTTGGCGAAAGCGATCACCCGTCTGATTCCATGGCGGTCTCTTCTGACAGCCAGACACCTGACGATGGCCTGGAACACGATGATTTCAAAAAGGCATTGGCTAACGCTATCTCGGGATTGCCTGAAAGGGAACGACTCGTAGTCGCCCTTTATTACGATGAAGAACTGAATTTACGCGAAATAGGACAGGTTTTGGGCGTCAGTGAATCGCGTGTCTGCCAGATTCACAGCCAGGCGGCCATGCGTCTGCGTTCGCGTATGGGATCCTGGTTGCCTGAGTACAACGATAAGTACAATCCCTGAATTACTGATTTTTACTGTTTATATTTATACTAAAAAAATCCTAAATTTATTTTCTGTTTGGCCGATAGGCCTATCATAGATAACTGACTGCTTGAAGTCCGGAGGTAATGTTGGACAAAAACATGAAGATCCTTGTTGTAGATGACTTTTCTACGATGCGAAGAATCGTAAAAAACCTGTTGGGAGACCTTGGTTTTAAAAACATAGAAGAAGCAGATGACGGTAATACGGCATTACCGAAACTTCAGTCAGGCAATTTTGATTTCCTGGTTACTGACTGGAACATGCCTGGCATGACCGGCATTGATCTTTTAAAAGCGGTTCGTGCTGATCCTAATCTGGCTACTTTACCGGTTTTAATGGTTACAGCTGAGTCCAAGCGTGAACAGATTATTGAAGCAGCCCAGGCTGGTGTTAACGGATATGTTGTAAAGCCTTTTACTGCGGGTACCCTGGAAGAAAAAATTACCAAGATTTTTGAGCGGGTTAACGGCTAATGACCGAAGCTGGCAGTAGTACGACAGCAAATAAAAGTTCTGAAGAGCAACTGGCTTTGGCAAAAAAGCTGGTAGACAAACTGGAATCAGGTCATTCAGACGAAGCTGAAGAAATTATTGCTGAATTGGCGAATAAATCACAAGTCCCAGATTCTTTGTTTGAAGAGGTGGGGCGGTTGACACGGGAACTGCACGAGGCGATTAACAATTTTGTGCTGGATGACCAGATGGCTGAGATGGTTCAGGTGGATATGCCCAATGCCAAAGAGCGGTTGCAGTATGTGATTGAAACAACTGAAAAGGCAGCTAACGATACATTGTCAGCGATAGAGGCAGCAATGCCTGTTTCAGAAAGTTTAAAGGACCGCTCAACACATTTGAGTGGCCAGTGGGACAAGTTCCTGCACCGCGAAATGGAAGTTGAAGATTTCAGGTTACTCAGTCAGGAACTCAGGGATTTTCTTGAAGGCCTGACTGGTGAAAGTCACGAACTGCACAACAGGCTAAATGAAATCATGATGGCCCAGGGCTTTCAGGATTTGACGGGTCAGGTTATCAAAAAAGTGATTTCACTGGTTCAGGATGTTGAAAGCAGGCTGGTGCATATTATTCGATTAGCTGGAGATATGCATACCAGTCAAAATGACGAAGAAATTCGCAAACAGAAAATGGCTGATGAACATGGCCCTGCAATACCGGGGGTCACTCAATCCGAAGTGGTAAGTGGTCAGGACGATGTCGATGACCTGTTATCGAGCCTCGGGTTTTGATTAATAACGATAAAGCACCTAAATAGGAGTGTAAGATGGCTCTGGACCTGAATGACGAGATTCTTCAGGACTTCCTGGTAGAGGGCGGAGAAATTCTCGAGGAACTCAATGAGCAACTCGTGGATTTGGAACAAACTCCCGAAGATCCGGATTTGCTTAATGCTGTTTTCAGGGGGTTTCACACGATTAAGGGTGGGGCCGGTTTCCTCAATATTGAAGCCCTGGTGGAAGTTTGCCACAAGGCAGAAAATGTTTTCGATATTCTGCGTAATGGCCAGAGAGCAATCGACTCTGAACTCATGGATACCATTCTGCAGGTTATTGATAATGTCAATGCCATGTTTGCCGGTATTCAGGAAGGCATAGAACCGGATCATGTCAATCCTGAACTGATTGAGGCACTTAAAACATTTGCCATTCCTGCCGGACAAGAACCTGAAGCACCTGCTCCAGCCCCAACCCCAGAACCAGCAGCAGAGCCAACTCCTTCTGCCAGCCCTTCAGCTAATAAGGATGAAGCACTCGATGATCTGTTAAGCGCAGCAAGTGATTCATCAGGTTCATCCAGTTCATCATCAGGTGCAGCCTCTGGTGATGAGATTACCGAAGAGGAATTTGAAAACCTGCTGGATGAATTACATGGTGAGGGCAAATTCAAGCCACCAACAGCAACTCCAGCATCAACACCGGCAGCATCGGGCTCCGATGATATTTCCGAGGAAGAGTTTGAAAACCTGCTTGATGAACTGCATGGCAAGGGTAAATTTTCAGCTGCGCCAACTGATAAAGCAGCTGCAACAGCTTCACCCGCGACGTCTGATTCAGATGAAATTTCTGAAGATGAATTTGAAAGCCTGTTAGATGATATCCATGGTAAAGGTAAATTCAATGCGCAACAGGTAGCCAAACCTTCGTCTTCTGGGTCTTCGCCTGCAGAGTCTGCACCTAAACCTGATCCAAAACCGGAACCAAAACCGGAGCCCAAGCCAGAACCTAAACCAGAACCAAAAGCGGCAGCACCTGCCAAGGCCCCAGCCAAATCAGCGGCACAACCCAAAGCCCCTCCCGCTGAGACAACCGTTCGTGTTGATACCCAGCGTCTTGATGACATTATGAACATGGTTGGTGAACTGGTACTGGTTCGCAACCGGCTTGCTACGCTTAAAGCCTCGATTGAAAACGAGGCCGTTGCCCAGGTCTTTTCAAACCTCGATGTTGTTACTTCAGACTTGCAGTTAGCGGTTATGAAAACCCGCATGCAGCCAATCAAGAAAGTATTCGGCCGCTTTCCCAGGGTTGTGAGAGACCTGGCCCGATCCCTGAATAAAGAGATCGAACTGGAAATGGAAGGTGAAGATACTGACCTGGACAAAAACCTGGTTGAGGCCTTAGCCGATCCATTGGTGCATCTGGTCAGAAACTCTGTTGACCACGGTATTGAAATGCCCGATGTGCGTGAAGCGGCAGGTAAACCGCGCAAGGGCAGAGTGTTACTGTCTGCGTTGCAGGAAGGCGATCATATCGTGCTTTCAATCATGGATGACGGTAAGGGGATGGATGCCAACGTTCTGCGTGGTCTTGCTGTTGAGCGCGGCATGATGGATGCTGAAGCAGCGGCAAGGCTTGATGATAAAGAATGTTATAACCTGATTTTCCACCCCGGCTTTTCTACCAAGAAGCAAATTTCCGACATATCCGGCCGAGGTGTTGGTATGGACGTTGTAAAAACCCGTATCGCACAGATGAACGGCTCGGTGGAAGTGGATTCTGAACTGGGTAGCGGTTCCGTTATTACCGTGAAATTGCCGTTAACCCTGGCGATTCTGCCAACACTGATGGTGATTCTCGGACAACAGCCATTTGCTCTGCCTCTGGCGAGTGTTGTTGAAATCTTCAACCTTGATTTAACCAAAACCAATGTTGTTGATGGGCAACTGACAATTCGGGTTCGTGGCCGGGCATTGCCATTGTTTTATCTGCGCGAATGGCTGGTAAAGGATGGTGGCATGGTGGACTACAGTAATGGTGGGGGCCACGTGGTGGTTGTTAACGTTGCTAACGTTCAGGTTGGACTTGTTGTAGACCACCTGGTTGGCCAGGAAGAGGTGGTGATTAAACCTTTAGGTGCCCTGCTGCAGGGACTGGAAGGCATGGCCGGAGCAACGATTACCGGTGACGGCAACATTGCTTTGATAATGGATGTGCCTGGTTTAATGAGAAAATATGCCAGTTAAAAGGCAAATGAAATTCTTTATACTTGAGGCCTGAGTGAGTACTTATGGGACAACATGTAGACGTCTTGGTAGTCGACGACTCAGCCTTTTACCGTCATCGAATTATTGAAATTTTACAGCAATCCCCAAATATCAGGGTTGTTGGTACCGCGTCCAATGGCAAAGAGGCCATTGAAAAAACTCTCGAGCTAAATCCCGATGTCATCACCATGGATGTTGAAATGCCGGTTATGGATGGCATCCAGGCCGTTCGGGAAATCATGGAAAAACATCCAACACCGATACTTATGTTTTCCAACCTGACTTCGGAAGGTGCCAGGGTTACTCTCGATGCACTTGATGCGGGGGCGGTTGATTATCTAAGTAAAAATTTCTCATCCTCCAGTAATTACGATGATGCCTATGTGTTGTTACGTGAAAAAGTGGTTACTGTTTCCCATTCCAACCGCGCTGTTATAAGGCCTTCGTTCAGAACTCAAAATGAAAAATCACATCATGCTTTTGAGTCAAAACCACCAGTTTCAGGCGCAGCAACGGCCCATCATGGTGACTATAAGCTTGTTGTGATTGGAGCCTCAACCGGTGGGCCGGTTGCAATTCAGGATGTTTTAACCAGGTTACCGGCCAATTTTCCGGTTCCGGTTGTGGTACTGGTGCATATGCCGGGCACTTTTACCCATGCCTATGCTGCACGGCTCAACGATCTTTCACGGCTTTCTGTAAAAGAAGCTGCTGACCATGATGCACTTGTTCCCGGCCAGGTTTTACTTGCACCGGGCGGAAAGCAAATGCTTATAGAACGTCAGGGTGAAAGAGGCTATGTTGAAATCAAGGACAGCCTGCCCGGTCAAACCTATAAACCCAGTGTTGATGTAGGCCTGGGATCTGCTGCAGCCAGTTATGGTAAACATGTTTTATCAGTAATTCTTACCGGCATGGGAGCAGATGGCAAAATGGGTGCGCAAAAACTCAAACAGGCGGGGTCAACAGTGTGGTCGCAGGATCAGGAAAGTTGTGTTGTATATGGTATGCCACAGGCTGTTGAAAAAGCAGGTCTGTCTGACCGTGTGCTACCTTTGTCAGTAATTGGTGAACAACTGGTTAAGGTTTTCTGAAATGGATTATTTAAGCATTATCGGGATTTTTATTGCATTACTGGCCATCCTCGGAGGTAACTGGCTTGAAGGTGGTCACGTTGCTTCACTTCTGAATGGACCTGCAATGGCCATTGTGCTGGGTGGTACCGTTGGTGCCATTTTACTGCAGACGCCAATTCCCATTTTCATCCGTGCCATGCGCATGTCCGGTTCGGTTTTCAGGCCGCCACAACTGCCGGTTGATCAAACCATTGAGAAAATCGTCGAGTGGAGCAAAATTGCACGACGAGATGGCCTACTTGGCCTGGAAAATGCTACTCAGGGTGAGAAGGACCGGTTTATTCGTAAAGGTGTTGAATTGCTGGTTGATGGAAACGAGCCTGAAATTATCCGTAATGTGCTTGAGGTGGAGCTCGACAGCCGTGAAAGCAAGGATTTACAGGCAGCCAAGGTTTATGAAGGTATGGGCGGTTATGCACCGACCATCGGCATTCTTGGTGCGGTAATGGGATTGATTCATGTCATGCAGAATCTTGGTGACCCGGAAAAACTCGGTGGTGGTATTGCAACGGCATTTGTTGCCACTATTTATGGTGTCGGCCTGGCAAACCTGTTCCTTTTACCTTTTGCAAATAAATTAAAAAACCAGATAGCGCAACGCACCATGTTTCTGGAAATGGTGATCGAAGGTGTTGTTTCCATCGCTGAAGGGGAGAACCCCCGTCATATCGAGGCTAAACTGCGTGGCTTCGATAACTGATTGTTATTGGTTTCAAGGTAATTTTTGTGGCAAGAAACAGGAAAAAAAAACTGGAGGAACATGAGAACCACGAGCGCTGGCTGGTTTCTTATGCTGACTTTATTACCCTGTTGTTTGCCTTCTTCGTGGTGATGTATGCCATTTCCTCTGTAAACGAGGGCAAATACCGCGTGCTTTCCGATACCATGGTCGAAGCATTTTCCGACCAGCTTCAGGATGCTGAAGAAATGCCGGTTCCCCTGTTAACGGATAAACAGCAGACTGGAGAGTTTGTTGTTCGATCTGAAGCCGATGATGCGAATGAAATTTTGACTCCCGGTGAAATCGGACCGGGAGAATCTGACCGGGATCCCGGAAAGCAATCTGATACCTCGGCAGCAAATTCGGATGCTGCACCGGATTCTGCACAGGCTGATGACCGTTTGTGGGTAGTGGCCAGTAACCTGGACTCATCTCTGCAGGGATTTGTTGACCAGGGCCTGGTTGATATCAACTTAAAGGGTGACAAGATTGAAATTCAGCTAAACAGCAAAATGCTTTTTGGCAGCGGCAGTACCAGGTTGTCACAAGATGCCAGAAAAGCTTTTCGCGACATTGGTCTGATAATCAAGCCGTTAAATAACACCATTTTTGTTGAAGGTCACACGGATAATGTGCCAATTCAAACCCAGGCATTTCCATCCAACTGGGAATTGTCTGCCGCCCGGGCTGCCAGTGTGGTTGAGTACATCGCGCGTCAGGGGGTTGACCCGAAAAGGCTGGCCGCTATTGGTTATGGAGAATACCGGCCGATTGCAGAAAATTCGACCGCTGAAGGACGCTCAAAAAATCGCCGTGTGACTTTAACAATCAGGCCGGCTAAAGGTGAAAGTGAATACGATATATTAGGTATCGAATCGGTTATTGATGATAACCAACCCGATGTTCCCTGGGCAGAATCCCCTGGAGGAACGCAATGAAGATCTGGACGGTGGCCAACCAGAAAGGCGGGGTGGGTAAAACCACAACCACTGTAGCGCTGGGAGGATTGCTGGCTGCCTGGGGATTTCGCACCCTGCTGGTTGATGTTGATCCACATGGCTCACTGACCAGTTATTTTCGCTATGATCCGGATGCACTGGACGAAAGCACCTATTCTCTGTTTCAGTCTCTGGCGGAAAAAAAGCCACTCGATCCAAACTCGGTATTGTGTGATACCGGCACTGCGGGATTATCCCTGATGCCGGCTTCAGTAGCGCTAGCGACACTGGACAGGCAGTCTGCCCGCCTCGAAGGCATGGGTCTTGTTCTTAAAAATGCACTTGCCAGTATCCAACATGAATATGACTATGTGCTGATCGATTGTCCGCCATTGCTTGGTGTTCTACTTATAAATGCACTGGCCGCCTGTGAGCACCTGGTGATACCGGTACAAACCGAGTTCCTGGCGATTAAAGGCCTGGAAAGAATGACGCATACCTTGCGCATGGTGATGAAGGCCAGGCAGACCCCGTTGGCCTTTACCGTGGTGCCAACCATGTATGACAAGCGCACCCGTGCTTCGATTGACAGCCTGCAGGTGTTAAAACAAAACCATATGGAACACCTTTGGAACGGTGTCATCCCGGTTGATACCAAGTTCAGGGAAGCCAGTCGTGCAGGGATTCCTCCCGCTTTTTTCGATCCCAAGTCGCGAGGCGTCATCGCATATACCAGGCTGTTGGAAGATATGATGCAGGATAGCCTGGGGGAAAAACATGCAGCAACAAGGTAAAAAAAAACCTGAGCTGCAGAAGACCAAACTGGTCGAGTCAGAAGATGCAGTATTTGACCTGCTGGAATCGTTACTGCAGGAAGTTGATGCAAATACCGTCAATGTTGTTGAAACAGCCGTCGAGACACTTGCCAAAACAGACGTAAAGCCCCAAGCAAAACAGGAAATAAAATCAGAAACACAACCAGAAACAAAAGAACAGCCAAAAGAGCAATCAGAACAGAAAGTTGAACTCAAAACTGAGCTTAAAACTGGACTGGAAGTTGATGTAAAGTCAGAAAATGTAAAGATTTTTGAGCAACTGCCGCTAGATGTACAAGAGCGCCTGATTACCCAGGCTACCGAAGAGCTGAAAATAAAAAACAGCCTTCCGGAATGGGTAGGACATACATTGCCCTGTCTGTTGATTGATGTGGAAAATTTTGAGTTGGCTGTACCGTTGGTTCTCTTGAATGGCATATCAGAATGGAACCAGGAAACCCTGTCGATGCCAAATCAGCCGGACTGGCACCTTGGGGTAATAGAGTATCGTGGTGAAAACGTCGTTATAGTTGATACAGCACGTTTGATTATGCCTGAAAAAATCACGCAGACTGTCAATGAAAGAAGGACGCATCACCCCAGTCATTTTCTGCGAATCGGGCAAAACCTGGCACTCAGTTGTGATGCGATCAAGGAAACCGTTTCGCTCAGTCAGGAAGAGGTACGCTGGCGCATAAAACGTACATCCAGGCCCTGGGCTGTTGGTACAGTGATTGATAGATTATGCGTGTTGCTCGATACTGATGTATTGGTGCAGGAAATTGAAGTAAATTAATGCTATTTTTAACAAATATAAACTGATTACCACAAGAATATCCGGAGAGTCTTTATGACCGCTGATGAAGATGACGAAATCCAAACCAATGATCCCGAGATCCAGTTGGTTACCTTTCGTCTCAAAGATGAAACCTACGGCATCAATGTCATGCAGGTTCAGGAGGTTTTGCGTGTAACCGATATTGCCCCGGTTCCTGGTGCACCGCATTATGTTCTGGGTATCATTAACCTTCGCGGTAATGTCGTCACGGTTGTAGATACGCGTATGCGTTTTGGTTTGCCTCAGACTGAAATGGATGATCTCAGTAGAATCATTGTGATTGAATCCGAGGCACAGGTCGTTGGTATTCTGGTAGACAGTGTTGCTGAAGTGGCTGATCTGCGGTTATCTGAAATTGATTCAGCACCTAATGTTGGTAACGATGAAAGTTCACGCTATATACAGGGAGTAGCCAGTCGGGATAACAATCTATTAATTGTTGTAGACCTTAACAAACTGTTATCAGAGGAAGAGTGGGCTGAAATGAGTATGTTCTGATGAAAAGGAAATATTTAGCCTATGGCTGATATAACCCGTACAGAAAATATCCCAAAATCCAGAAACATCACTTCAGTAAAAAAAGTGTCAAGGAAGTCTGAACGCCCCAAACAACGTGAAAAACCGCCCAAAGACAAAAACTCCAGCAAAAATAACGACAATAAACCTCCAAAAGATCATATCGACGTGTATGCCTGAATGACGCTTTTAAATATCGCTTTTTCTATAATTCTTGCACTTCTGATCTATTTTCTTATTCAGTTGATACTCAGGCTTCGCGCGCTAAACACCAGGGTGAATGAACTGGAAAACCGACTGTCCTCCCAGCAGGTCAGTATTAATGGTTTAACTGCCGGGGCAGTGGGTGTCGACAAGCGCCTGCGAAATATTGAAGACAGAGAATCTGCGATTGAACATCGGCAGGAATCTATAGAAAACCTGCAGTCCCAGTCAGGTGTTCCCTACGGTGAAGCTATTCGCCTGGTTCAGCAGGGTGCTTCTGCAGAAAGGCTGGTTGAAGAGCTTGGCTTGAGTGAGAGTGAGGCAAGTCTTATATCAATGATCCACGGCGGTAATCCCTAGCAACGCTGAAATTCATTCAGCAGGCACATTACTGCGTTGAAACTATCTCAATAATACGGGGCTGCATAGCAGCAAACTTCATGTAAACTCCGTTAAATATTATACAAAAATGTTTTTCTAACTTTCTATCTACAGGGGATTCCTAATGGATGTAACTAACATAATCGAACAGGCCCAGGCACTGGTAACGCTCTATGGTCTGAAGCTGCTTGCAGCTCTGGCTATTTTCATCATCGGTAAGTGGGTGGCGAAAAAAATCAAAGCTGTTCTTGCCAAGATGATGGCCAAGGGTAAAACGGATCCAACCATTATAGGCTTTACCAGCAATATTGCCTACGTTGCAATGATGGCATTTGTTGTGCTCGCCGCTTTGGGGCAGCTCGGTATTCAGACAACTTCCTTTATAGCCATCCTGGGTGCAGCTGGCCTGGCTGTTGGTTTGGCATTGCAGGGTTCGCTGTCAAATTTTGCAGCGGGCTTCCTGATGATCATATTCAGGCCATTCAAGGTGGGTGACTTTATAGAAGGTGCTGGCGTTGCCGGAGTTGTTGAAGAAATTTCAATATTTACCACGACCATGAAAACCGGTGATAACAAAACTATCATCGTGCCTAATTCCAGTTTATCCAACGGTAATATTGTCAATTACTCAGCCAAGGAAACACGTCGTGTCGACCTGGTAGTGGGGGTTTCCTATGATGCTGACGTAAAACATGTTCGAGATGTGCTTGAAGACCTTATTGCCGCTGAAGAACGCGTACTAAAAGATCCGGCGCACTTGATTGCAGTGTCAGAACTGGGAGCTGATTCGGTGAACTTCACTGTCAGGCTCTGGGTGAATTCCGCTGATTACTGGCCGGTAATGTTTGCCATGAACGAGGCAGTTAAAGTCAGGTTTGATAAGGAAGGTATTGGTATTCCTTACCAGCAACGTGATGTTCATATTTACGAGCATAAGGCTGCTTAAAATCTGACCCCAGGATTATTACTAATAACGCATGTATTCAGTTAAAAAGATAACCGGTGGCATAGCATTATTGTTACTGCTTGCCCCGGTTATCTTTTTTTTATTTATCTACGCAACTTTTGATAAATCGGATTACACGTCTTATATAGAAACGGCTTTTCTGGATGCGACCGGGTTGTTGCTTTCTATTGAAGGTGACAGCAGCTTGGATTTTTCACAAACTTTAAAACTGCATGCTGAAAAGGTTGTGATAAAAACACCTGAACAGATAAATTTAGTCACTGCGGATACACTGAGTGCCACAATAAATTTGGAAAACCTGATTAAGGGGCATTGGCAAATAGATGAAGTACTGTTGTCACAGGTTAATTTAAATTTAGAAAAAAACGAACAGGGAGATTTTAGTTTTGCCACAATGAATTCCGCTACTATTCATCAAGGTACTATTCATCAAGGTACTATTCATCAAGGTACTATTCATCAGGCTACCATTCATCAAAATCAAGCCAATCCAGAAACCAATCCAAAAATCAGCAATAAAGATGTTCTTTTATCAGAGTTACCATTTAAAAAATTGACACTTAAAGACAGCAGCCTGAATTACATAGATCATTCAAGTGATTTGGGTTTTACATTCAATAACCTGAATGTGAGCCTTCAAGAAAATAATGATTTAGCGGTTGCCGAATTAAGTTTTGATTATGAATTAAAGAAAGGGCAAAGGGGAAAAATAGATGCTTATGCTGAGCTTGAGTTTGGCGAGCAATTAACAATTAAAAACCTGAAAAATAAAATTATCCTGAAACATGGTGATATCAATTATGATTTAACAGTCAGTGGAGAACTGATGAGCAATTTGAGTTTTTCAGAAATCAAATCAGAAAAACTAACACTCGAATCAGATTCGTTTAAATTGCAATCTGATATCAAGTTTAATCATTTACCGCACAAAACAACGCTTAATCTCGACCTTAAGGCATTTAATACCATCCCTGTTTTACAGTGGATTACAACCAAGCCTGTCAATATAAATTCCCAGGATCTTTTAAAAATTTCAAATTCTGAATTGAAAGTTATTTATGAAAATCAAAAAGTCTCTTTAGATATTGCAGCAATGCAATTGGGTGATACGAAACTGGTCGGTGAAATTTCTTATCAATCAGGTCAATCAGGCCAATCAGGTTCAGTTTATTCAAAAATTAAACTCGATCAGCTCCAGCTTGATCAATATGTTGGTCTGCAGTCACTCATCCTGGCCAATGATGCTAATGATGACAGTCAGCCACAGCCAGACTCGGAAATTAATTATGATATCTCGTTACAAATTAACCGGTTGATGTTTGAAGATGCCTTGATTGAACCATTTATCAAGCGAACAGTATTCGATGGGGAAACCTGGAGCAGTGAAGGGCAGATCAATGCAGTTAATTTAAAACCGGTTAAGCTGGCAAGCAACTTTTTGTTTATCAGTGACAATATGCGGCAAAAAGTTGAGTCATTTGAAAAAATTGAGGGGACATTAAAATACCAGGTTAATGCCAACCGGCTTATGTTTTCTGACGTTGACATGACGATCAATGAAACAAGTATTGTCGGTGACTTTGACTATCAACATCGTAAAAGAACTGTGTCCAGCAATTTAACAATCGGTGAGCTTAACCTGGATAAATACCAGTCCTTTTTTAAAGAAAACGATCCCGGACAGGAAGAGTCTGAAAGCAATCCGCTTGCGGTCGTTATTGAAGAATTAAAGTCCTTCAATGGAGAAGGGGATATTCGAATAAATAAACTGACTTACCAGGGCGTGGAATACCAGGGTATCAATATTCAGTTCAGTGACAGTTAAAAATTACTTTTCGGCAGTGATGTAGCAAATCCAGCCGGCATCGGCATCAACGTCGCCAGCCTTGACGGGCTGAAAATCACCATCTTCTTCACCGTCTTCATCAAAGCCCTGCCAGTAAAAAGTGACTTTACTGAAACCGGCCTCGGTGAGCAACTGCTTGATTTCAGGTAATGTCCATAAACGCCATTCATAATAAAAGGCACGATGCAGGCTGGAGCCGTCTTCGAAATCAAAGTGGATACTGCACTGCAACTCATTGGTGATGGGGTCGAATTTTTCCTGCTCCCAGGTGTAGATAAAATTATATTCCTCTGCTTCAACTTCTCTGTCTTCTTCAATTTCCTTGAAAGCATCATAACCACCATAGGCGTCAAGAAAGAAAATGCCGTTGTCAGCAAGGGAGTTGTAAACATTGGTAAAGTAGCTTCTCAGCAGGTCAGGTTCTTTTAAAAGCCAGTAGCTGAAATTCATCGCAGAGACGATATCAACAGGATCGGTTTTAACATCCAGTACATTGGCTTCAACCAGGGAAATGCGTTCCCGCTGTTTTTTCGGTAATTTTCCTACTTTATGTTTTTTAGCCCATTCAAGAACTTCAGTATCCAGGTCGACACCTATCGCCAGGTTGCTTTTGCGTCGGCCAACCCACTCACAGCAGACATTTGCGGTACCGCAGAAGTCTTCCCTGAGAATGGTGGCTTTTTTCCCGGTAATTTTTTTGTAGGCTTTATCGACAAAATCGATCTCAGATTCAGCATTTTGCACTGAAAGTTCATAGAGTTCATGGCGGTCGGCGTAATCGGCGATGGTATATTTTTTATTTTTATGAGATTTCATTTCTATAAAGTTTTTTTATGAAAATTATTTGGTAAGGATTATGTGGCTGACTATACTTTATTTTGCCAAAGAGTCTAATGGAGGTTGTTAAAAATGGGTGTCGCAATGACGCTGCAAGAATATCTTGATTCAAATGAATTTGAATACGAACTGATCGAGCATTTACCAAAATCATCAAATATCAAATCACCACTCAATCCCAAGGTAACAAACGACAAGGTCGCCAAGACAATTCTGCTTGGAGATGATGACAGTTATTTGCTTGCCGTCATACCGGCATCTCATCGGCTTGATATTGACCGCCTGAATTCTGCAATGGCGAGGGGGCTTGTCATCATGAATGACAATGAACTTGAAGCAACGTTTTCTGATTGCGACAGAAAATCGATTCCCCCAACGGGCGAATTGTACGGCGTAGAAACGATTGTTGACCCGGCTCTTCTGGACAAAGACGAGATTTTCTTTGAATCCGGTGACCC
>CALAZS010000289.1 GCA_937926265.1 uncultured Gammaproteobacteria bacterium | reverse complement strand
AATGCTTTTTTTTGAAGTGTCTGAGGCATGGATGCCGAAGTCAAGCCTGCATGGATATATTTACGGCGACTTCAAAAAAAAGATATTCAGACATGCTCAATGAGATTATTTGCTAAGTAAAGCGATCGATTCAACATGCCCTGTATGAGGAAACATATCCATAACCCCTGCGGCTTCAAGTGTATAACCTTTTTGATTGACAAGAACATCAAGGTCACGTGCCAAAGTACCCGGGTAACAGGATACATAAACGATACGGTCAGCATTAAAGTTTTCGATTTGCTCAACCATTTCAATGGCACCACTTCGGGGAGGATCCAGCAGTATCCTGTTAAATTTTTCATTTAACCAGGGCTGGCCTTGCAGGGTTTCAAACAGGTTAGCCATGTAGTACCGGGCATTTGAAATGCCATTTTTAGTTGCGTTCTCTCCTGCCCGTTTTACCAGGTTATCATCACCTTCAACGCCAACCACTTCTTTTACTTTGCGGGCGATTGGCAGAGTAAAGTTTCCCAGGCCACAAAATAAATCCAATACTTTGTGATCAGGATTTAAATCAAGCAGCTCAAGAGCCCTGTTAATCATTTTGCTATTAATATCTGTATTAACCTGGGTAAAGTCAGTCGGCAAGAAATCATGTGTCACCTGCTGATCAGGCAAGCTATAAGACAAAGACACAGGTACGCCATCAAGTGGTGATACGGTGTCCGGCCCGCCAGACTGGGTATAAACAAAAACATTATGCTTTTTGCCGAACGCCAGTAATAAATCTTTATCTTCATTACTGAGACTTTCAAGAATCCGGAAAATTAAAATAACCTGGGAATCATCTATTGCGACTTCAATTTGCGGAATTTTGTCCTTGATACTAAGACCACCAACAAGTTCAGCCAGCGGCGTAATAAGCAATCCTACTGAGGGGTGAAGCACGTGACATACTTCCGTTTCGGTTATAAATGATGTCCCTCTTTCCCTGAAACCCACCAGAACCTTTTCTTTTTTATGGACATATTTAACCCCGAGCCGGGCTTTTCGACGATAGCCCCAGGGTGAGTCGTTGGTTAAAGCCGGCAGTATTGAAGCCGGCGTCACTTTACCCAGACGTTGTAAGGTTTCCAGTAACGCATCCTGCTTGGCGGATATCTGGTCTTCATCTGAAAGATGCTGCAAGGAACAGCCACCACAGATACCAAAATGTTTGCAGCGGGGCTCGATTCTTTTTGGTGAAGCTTTAATTACCTCGACGACAGCAGCTTCATCATAACGTTTTTGTTTTTTAAGATATTTTGCCAGAACTTTTTCACCTGGCAGGGCTCCGGAAACAAATATTGTCTTGCCATCAAGATGGGCAACACCTTTACCCTCCTGGTTTAATGACTCAATATCAAGCTCTACAGGTTGTTGAGGCAGCCTGTTTTTTCTTCTTCTGGCCATGGAAAGTCAGCGGGTTACTTTTGTTTCCACTGTCCCTTGCTGTTCTGGTACCACCAGCCTCTCTTTGCCTTCTGAGACCATTTTTTTGCAAATACATCTCTTACCTGCTGTTCCCATTCAGGATGACCGTTTGCCTTGGCAATAGCTTTGTATAAACTGTTTCTGTCATTATTCTCAGACCTGAGAAGACTGTTCAATGAGCCTTTTTCCTTAATGGAAACAGCTTTTTGATCACGCCAGGCAACGGTGCCATTTTTATCAAAACCGATTGCTCCGTTATCGTAATATTTTTTCAGTTTATTGTGACGCTGCGCCATGCTCGCTTCAAGGCGCTTTATTTCCGGTGTATTGACAGAAAAATCCGGTTGCGCAGCATGGGCATTACTTATAAAGAAACTGCCGATATCCGCTACAAATCGACTCGAATCAATCTGGAAAATTCCTGCGCCTTTATTATCTTCATCAGACGTACTGCTTCCCTGGTTAGGCTCACCAAGAATTTCATCAACGATTCTTTCTGCGGCCGCTTCGGCCTGGGCAGCGGGAAAATAAACATTGATTGTCACACACGCGCTCAAGCTGAATAGTAAAATTAAAATAAATGACAGCCCTGTTCTGTTTATCCCTTTTGTGTTTGTCCCTTTTATTTTTGTCAATGTCATGACTTATTCCTCATCTGTTCTGATTATTGAATTGTAGGTGAGCCGCTGTTGGTAATATTGACAAGCCGGTCCACAAATATGTTCCAGTCGATATTGTGATTATGCCCAATGACATCGATTCTGGGAATGCCTCCGCCCTTCACAAGGTAAAAACCTGTTTGAGCATCTTCCACCCCGGACATTTCACATACGTTATTTCGCAATACACAGCTAAAGCCAATCTTGTCATAGCCAAAATCTTCGAAAAACCGCATGAAACTGCGTGACAGGGCTCCAGCCACACCGGCTCCACCAAGATTAGAAATATTATCCACGGCTTTTTGACTGATTCGTTTTTTCCCCGATTTTTCCGAAGAGACAAAATGTGCATCAAATCGGGTGGGCTGCCAGTTCTCAAGTTGCAGGTTTTCGAAGCGACCATTCATCAGGCCGGTAATTTTTCCAAACTCGAAGGTCTCGGTTAATTTTTCAAGGTCGATCTCTTTAAATTCCAAATCGGCATGCATTACAGGCCAGGCACTCAATAAATGACTGGCCTCCAGGTTTTTAACCAGAATATTGCCATCAAAAGCCCGGACCAGTAGTGTACCTGCAAACTGTGCATTACCATCATGGTATTTTACAGCTGGAATGATTCCGGAAATCTTGCCTGTCATTACAGGCCAGTCAAAAGCTTCAGTAACCCTGGATAAACTGATGGGTGTAATAAGTCCTTCGAATTTCACCGATGGGGAATTGCCAAATTCAGCTATTTCGAACTGATCTATGATTATACCGCCATCGAAGACCGGCATATTCACAGGCTCTAGCAATCGAACTGAATCAAGCTCGGCAAGAAGTGGAAAAGTGGTTTGACCAAACTCAATGGTTTCCAGCAATGTTCCCTTTTCAAAACTGATATAGCTGCTCGACTCGGTTTGGAGATTACCTGAAATAGAAAGATTCATGCCCTGAATATCAAATTTCGTTTTACTTGCTTGAGGCTGATGCACGAACAAGCCCTGGTCAAGGTTCAGGTTGTAACTTTCAATTTTGCCTTGATTAAAAACCACTCTGGTATTTAGCGTGCCTGAAGCGGTCAATTGTGCCAGATCATTGGTTAACACTGGCATAAAATAAAAACCGTAAATCTTATCCAGTTCCGCCTGTGATAAGGTGATTTCACCATCCAGGATTTTTGCGGCTTCACCGGTTATTCGATCCAAACGTAGATCAATGGCGTTATCCTTCAAACTGGCTTTACCAATTGACCATGATTTATTTTGATTAAATGAAAAGCCATCCATAGTGAGTCTTACTGGTCTTTCAGATAAATTTGTATAGAAAAATGGGGTTAAAAGCTCGCCTGATTGAAGATTTATATTCAGGCCATGCAGTTTGCTTTCATCAGCAGTAATCTGATATTTACCCTTGAGCCTGGCTTTAAGTGAATCAGCAAGGAAAGCGCCAGTTTCATCAGAAAAAAAAGTCTCAGCCAGGCTTGCATCAAAGTCGATAGAAAGATTTTTTGAAGTTTTTCGAACAGCCAAATTACCACTTAAGATAGACTCAGTTGCAGCAGCAAATGGAGATTCCAATCCAATTTGACTGAAGGTATCAGAAGACAGGTTCACATTTTCCAGATCAGCTTCTATAAAAAGGTCATGTTGTTTTATTTTACCCGCTAATCGAGCCTTTCCAGACAACATCAGGAGTTCATTGACCTGGAAATCGAGCAGACTTTCCTGAAGATTGTATTTCCAGCTTGAAGAAGTCTTTTTTGCCTGAATAAAAGGATTTACAAGCGTTAAGTCTGCTGCGTCGCAGGCAATGTTGTGTTTATCTAATACCAACGCATCACAACGAAACTTGAAACTCTGTATGTCGGTTTTAGTCAGCCCTGGCGATTTGGCTTTTTTTAGACTGAGTTGAATAACGGGATGTGTTGAATTGATGCCTTTTAGATCAAGGCTTATCTGGTCGATTTCGAATTGTTTGGCTTTTACTTTCTCAACAGAAAGCGAAACAGAATTCAGCGCCCAGCTTGGTGCAGAAAGACTAATAGAAATCAGTAATACAAAATACTGAATTCTAATCTTTACTGCCTGCTTAACTGTCTGGAAAAACACCGGATGATAAATATCTGTCTCCACGGTCACATATGATAGCCACTATTGTGGCGTTATCCATTTCCCTGGAAAGTTTAAGTGCTGAGGCGACTGATCCACCAGATGATATACCGGCAAAAATACCTTCTTTTGCAGCAAGAAGCCGGGTCGTTTCTTCGGCATCAGCCTGGGAAACATCCATTTCACGGTCAATCGAAGCACGGTCGAAAATTTTCGGCAAATATTCTTCTGGCCAGCGTCGTATGTCAGGAATACTGGATCCTTCCTCAGGTTGAACACCAATAATTTGGATTGCAGGATTTTTTTCCTTGAGAAATCGTGAAGTTCCCATAATGGTGCCGGTTGTACCCATAGCGCTGACAAAATGTGTAATTTCACCATTGGTATCCTGCCAGATTTCGGGCCCGGTTGTCTGGTAATGGGCTTCAGGATTGTCAAAATTGGCAAACTGGTTTAACACCTTGCCTTCTCCGTTGCGCTCCATTTCATCAGCCAGGTCTCTGGCTCCTTCCATGCTCTGTTCCTGCGTGACCAGAACAAGCTCAGCGCCATAGGCCCGCATGGCGGCCCTGCGCTCAACGGTCATGTTATCTGGCATGACTAGAATCAAACGGTATCCCTTGATGGCAGCCGCCATCGCTAACGCGATACCGGTATTGCCACTGGTGGCCTCAATCAATGTATCGCCGGGTTTAATTTCACCCCGCGCTTCGGCGCGTTGAATCATTGACAGTGCTGGCCGGTCTTTTACTGAACCCGCCGGGTTATTACCTTCCAGCTTTACAAGGACATGGTTGGATGGGTTTGGATTTAATCGCTGCAAACGAACCAACGGGGTTTTGCCGACGAAATCTTCGATTGTGGGATACTTCATAAGTTTTATTAAAAACGTATTTGATGATAACCTATTGTAATCATTAACATTATAAAAAAAACCCCTACAGAGAAGTTATTTCATGCGATGCGCTCATTCTAAATTAATCTTATCTTTATTTCTGCTTGTTTCTCCCAGTGTTTTCTCAGAAGAATTAACAGAAATGGATTTTCTGGCTGAGGAGCCAATCCAAATTTCTTCAGTTACCCGTCTAAATCAGGAAAGAGAGAATATTCCCGCCTCAATATCAATTATCGACAGAGAGATGATCGAAGCATCCAGCGCAATCAATGTCATCGAGTTATTGCGCCTGGTCCCCGGGTTTATCGTGGGTTCTATTGACGGCACCGAATCAACCACGACATATCATGGCCTGAGCTCACAACACAATGAAAGATTACAAATAATTATCGATGGCCGTTCAGTCTACCAGTCAACCTTTGGCGGAGCACTCTGGTACTCATTACCGATCACACTTGATGAAATAGAAAAGATTGAAGTTATCAGAGGCCCAAATGCCGCTTCATACGGTGCAAATGCATTTTCAGGCACGATTAATATCACAACCATGAAAAGTGATGCGGGTAATAAAAATGAATTTTCCATATTAGCCGGCGACCGTGATACACAGCGGGCAAGGTTCTCGCATGCTGATGGAAATGAAGATTTATCTTACAGGGTTATTGCCCAGGTTGAGGAAAACACTGGTTACCAGGATACCTATGAGAACTTCGAAAAAGACGGCAAAGCCAAACCTTTATATGACGACCATTTTCATAGGCAACTGAGTTTTCGAATCGATAAAAATGGCTCCGATGGTGCTCTTCATACTTTTCAGGCTGGAATGAAGGATTTGAAATTCGGAGGCGGCTGGTTTAACTATGACGCAAATGCTCCATTTGATAAAAAAGTCACATCACATTTCCAGAACTATACTTACTTTAAAGCTGACGGCCTTTTTAAAACACGTCGATTCCAAATCTACCATAATTACGTTGATTACAATGCCACCTTGTTTAATGCACCAGCCAATCCTATAGAACTGGTTACATTGGACTGGTCATTCAGGGACCAGAGAATAGATATGGAGTTTCAGGAAAACCAGATTTGGTCACCTGAGCTGCAAACCGTCTGGGGATTGGGTTACCGTTATGAGTTAAGCGATAGTATAGGATGGCTTGCAGAAGATCATCATAGCCGTAATTCTTATCGTATTTTCGGGCATTTGGAATATAACTTAACAGAATCATTAATATTAAATGCTGGAGGATTTGCAGAAGACCATGAAGACATCGGCAACTATGTTTCCCCTCGACTAGCTCTCAACTACCGCATCAACAATCAACACACCCTGAGAACCAACTTGTCTAGGGCATACAGAATGCCATCTTTCTATGCTCAGTATGC
>CALAZS010000288.1 GCA_937926265.1 uncultured Gammaproteobacteria bacterium | reverse complement strand
TGTACCCTATCTGACAGGGCAGCGTGCCCGACTGGTTGTCTGAGTTTAGATGACCTCTGCCCTGAAAGTAATAGCCTAAAATGACCTGGCGTTCGATCAGGCTGTTGGCAAAGCGCTGATCGCGGTTAATTTCGGGTTGAAACCTGTTTATGGCTTCAATAACCGGTTGAGGGTTTTCAAGCTTTTGTTCGGCGATTTCAGCCAGTGCCTGCAAGCCCGGGTCTTCATCTTTTTCGGCAAAGACTATGTCGAAACCAAGTACCGATACCTGGTAGTGATCAAACAGGATATCAACCAGGTCAGCCAACCTGTTGCGGGGCCAGGGAAAACGTCCTTCTGCGGCCAGGCTTTTTTCATCGATGTCTATGATGATGACATCAGTGTTAATAGTGTTGGGGAGATTAAGATTAAGGCGAATATCGTAGGCAATATTTTCCAGCGTGTTAAAAAATTCCGGACTATATTTGATCAGGGTGAAATTGATGAAGATAACGGTAATCGCCAGGCTCAGAAAGACTAACTTTAAATTTTTCTTTAATCGATAAAACACTTGGTCAGGAGGAGTGGTTTAGTCTTGGTGCCAGATGATAAAACATTACATTATCACAAATTGTAATACCAATTTATGATACCAACTGATAATACCAACTAATGATAATGGCTTGTGACACCAGTTTAGTTGGTTTTCAAAAGAATTGTGCTGAATATGCAGTTAAGCGCTTGCTATTTTCAATCAAAGGCTGATAGTTTCTTGGCTTATGAATATCAGGGATCTGAAATATTTTATTGCGGTTGCCGAAACGCTGCATTTTGGTAAAGCAGCTGATCGTTGTTTTGTCAGTCAGCCAACGCTTAGTGGCCAGATAAAAAAACTGGAAGAAGAGCTGGGTGTGACCTTGTTCGAACGCAGTAATCGTTCCGTTTCCATAACCCAGATCGGCGAACAGCTTTTGCAGCATGCCAAGTTGTTGCTGGAACAGGCAGATGCCATCATACAACTCAGCCAGGCGCATAATGACCCGTTGGCAGGTTCGATTCGTATCGGGGCAATACCAACGATCAGTCCATACCTTATGCCGCTGATACTCATGCCACTCAAAAAACAGTATCCCCAGATGAAACTGGTTTTGCATGAAGAAACCACTGATAACCTGCTTGAGCATCTGCAGGGACACCAGATTGATGTGGCTATTCTGGGTACACCTCCTCCGGATCCTGACCTTGTTGAAGAGCCGCTGTTTGATGAGCCTTTCTGGCTGGCGCATCATGCCGGACACGAGTTATATACAAAAGACGAGATTACGCGGAAAGATTTAAAACATCTTGATTTGTTATTGCTGGCGGATGGTCATTGCCTGGCCCGCCAGGTGATGGATGTTTGCCAGGTGAACGAACAGACTCTTGGCGATGTTTCTGCTGATTTAAGAGCGGCAAGTCTGGAAACGCTGTTGCAGCTGGTCAGTGCCGGCTACGGTAGCACGTTGGTTCCTGCATTGGCGATGCAGGGTAGCTGGATGACGGGTTCCGGCATTATTGCCAGAAAGCTGGAAGTGAAAGACGCGTTTAGAACCGTGCGCCTGGTTTATCGAAGCACTTTTCCAAGGAAAGAGGCTATCGATATCCTCACCCGTGTTATCAAGTCGAACCTGCCAAACACCGTGACCAAAATACACTAGTACCAATTAACACCGGCTTAGCAATGGCTTAGCACAGGTTTAATACTGGGCCATCCCTGGCCTGCGAATTACCAAATTATCTGGATGCTATTGAACTTCAGAAATAAGACGGGCAACAGGTGGCTGGCTGTAATTCATGATTGGAATACGACGGCTTACCTGGTCAGCTTCGGCTTTACTTTCAAATGGTCCGTAGAAGAGTGTGTGCAGCGTTTGGCCATCCTGTTGGGTTTCAACCGATGACAGGTTGGACCTGTTAAGCGTTTGCGACCAGCGTGTCGCTACCTGGTAAAGCGATTGCTTGTCAGTCACGGTCATTACTTCTACCACGTAATGGTTTTGATCCTGTGAAGCCAGCCAGCTACCCGGATGAATTGTGTTATCCAGGCCAAATGAACGGTGCGGAGCGATTGCAGACATACGCTGTGCATTGTTGTCAGCTTTTTCACCGAGACTGCGGATTTCCTGCTGCAGTTGGGTCAGTTGATCATTCTGCTGCTGTAATGAAGCAATGTCTGTTTCATTTTTGCTGATCACAACCTGTTGGGTATCCTGCTGTTTGGCTAAATCAGCATTTTTATCAGCGATAAAAGTTAACTGATCCTGGCTTAAATAAGTGACCGCGCCAAATGTAATGGCAATAAGTACGATAGCCAGGGCAAAACCTTTATGGTGTCTGCTGATTCTGTCGGTAGTGGTTGCCAGTAGTGATGCATGATGTTCCAGCTGTTTTTCTGATTCATCATGTCTTTCTTCCAATGATGTAGCACGGGTGTTAAGTATATTAGACTGGTACTGCAGGTCTTCAGTTTGTCCCTGTAAACCGGAAATTTCCAGCTCGGCAACTGCGGTTCTGTCAGAAAGCGAGGTGTCGGCTTTACGAAGCTGGCGAACCTGTTCATCAAATTTTGCATGGATATCGGCATCCGATGTTTTCAGGCCTGCTATTGCATAGCCAAGTTCTTCCTCTATTCGGTCAGCCCTAATACCCAAAGCTTCATCACGTTGCTCTGACTGCATGGCAACTTCACGGATTTCCTCGCTCAGCTTGCTTTCAACGGCCTTGATCGTGGTGCGAATAACGTCAACACGGTAATCCAGGTCTTCAGCCATCTGCTGGGCGCGCTCTTCAATGCGCTTGGCGCGCTCTATCATCTGCAGCTGGCCTTCGGCCAGTTCTTCAGCACGTTTGTCAGCAGACTCCCTTAAAGTATCGATTTCGGATGAAAGTGTTTTTTGGGAGTTTTCCAGGTTGGCGCTGAGAATATTGGTACTGGCTGCAAGACGTTGGTAATCCTGGGTCATTTTCTTGTATTTTTCACTGATATCGGTAATCTTTTGTTGGGTAACAGCCAATTCTTCTGTTTGGCCTGCTGAGATTTTTTTGGTTTCAGAAAGAAGTTCCCTGAAGGATTTGTTGGTGGCACTCTCACGCGCATTCAGGTGTTTGAGTTCGGTTTCGATTTCATTTAAACGGTTGTTGAAATCTGAGGAATTATTGACAACGGCCTTCTCGTTGAGATGGATAAGTTTATCCGTGGAAGCCTTGTTTTGTTGGTTGGTATCGTTTGCCTCGTTCATGCTAGCCACCTTGTTTTATCGTGCATACCAAAAATATTTTGAATTTAAAAATATCCTGGTAATACATAACTGAATCTATAATAAAATAATATTCGAATATACTAATATATAGAATTTTGTTTTTCAATCTTTTTTTACATCTGTTGCGATGTTGGGTTGAGGCTCAAGAAATGAGCCATGTAAGAGATATACTGATCTTTTAAAAGGGGTGTTTAAGGGAGAAATGGAAAACTTGGATGAGAATTTCTTTCAGGAGGCGTATTTATGGCTGGATATGCTTTTAAGGCAAAACGGGGTTGAGGTTTTAGGCTGGCCACTGCTGCTATTTTTGGTTCTGGCTGGTTTTTCAGTATTCATCCTGCGAAGCAGGCTGAAAGGGCTTGATCTCGATGTATCCAGGCTGCAAGCAGAATTAAAGGATGCCAATAATCAGCTTGAGATTAAAAATAATGAATTATCCAGGGTTCAGGAACGACTGCATCAGCAGGAAATTGAGCTGAGCAGGGTAAACGCTGAATTTTTGGCACAAACCAACTCATCCGGGCAGAGAATTCTGGAATTGAAGGCCTCTTTGACAAAGTCTGAGGAATATCTTGAAAAGAAAAGCGAGGATCTACAATCCCTGCAGGCTTCCTATACGCGTCTCAAAACGACCCTCGAAGAAAAGGAAAGCCAATTTACAGATCAGCTGGCTCTTCTAAATAATGCCAAAACTGAGATGAAAAAGGATTTTGAGCTCCTTGCCAATGAAATTCTTGATGCCAAGGGCAAAGCTTTCAAGGAACTCAATCAGCAGAGTATTCAGAACCTGTTGACTCCTGTACAGGTTGAAATGAAGGGCTTCCGGGAAAAAGTCGAAACACTCCATACCGAAGAAACCAAGCAGCGCAGCGAGTTAAAAAATGAACTGTTGAACCTGCAAAAGCTCAATCGTGAAATTACCGACCAGGCTGAACAACTGACAACGGCGCTTAAAGGTCAGAAAAAAGTGCAGGGTAACTGGGGGGAGCTTATTCTTGAAAATGTACTGGATAATTCCGGGCTGCGACTTGGCAAGGATTATCAGCGGGAAGTCAGTTTTAAAACCGAGGATGGACGCAAACGCCCCGATGCGATTGTTTACATGCCACAAAACAAGCATCTTGTTATTGATGCCAAGACTTCGCTGGCTGCATATACAAGATATGTAAATGCTGAGAATGAACTTGAAAGCAGTACCGCATTGGCTGAGCATGCTGCTGCCATCAAGGACCGTATTGAGGAGCTTTCCGACCGCGATTATTACAATTTGCCCGGCCTAAATTCACCCGAGGTGGTGATCATGTTCATTCCGATTGAGTCTGCCTATGTTGAGGCATTGAAGCATGATGAGTCACTTTACCAGAGGGCGATTGAAAAGCATGTTCTGGTAGCTACACCCACGACCCTGCTGACCAGCCTGAATATCGTGCGCCAGCTGTGGCAGTTCGAGGACCGTAACAAGCATACGGCCGAGTTGGCTGAGCGTGCAGGCAAGTTTTATAACAAATTGAACGGTTTTCTTTCCAGTATGCAGAAAGTCGGGGATCAGATCGATAGCGCCCGGCAGACTTATGACACTGCCATGAAGCAGCTCTATTCCGGTAAAGGCAATTTGATCAAGCAGGCCTCCGAGTTTAAGGACTTGGGCGTGTCAGTACAAAAAGAGTTGCCGGCTGAATTACTTGACAAGGCCAGCCTTGAACTTGAAGTTGCATCTTCAGACAATGAAGATGATCGCGGTTGAGGTTTGCTGTTTTGAGTTATCCTAGGTATCCTGCGCGATTGTTTTTTTCGGGTTCCAGTTCGATCTGATGGGCTTTTCTATTGAAAAATCGCAGGGTTTGGCATGTCCGATTGCCACGGTAGGTATTATTGGTGGGGGACAGCTTGGGCTAATGTTGGCACGTGCGGCTACCCGCCTTGGTTGCAGTTGTGTCGTGCTTGATCCGGTGCAGAACTGTCCGGCCAGCCAGGCAGCCGACAAACAGATCGTCGGTGGTTATTCAGAAGCTGTTAAAGTCGCTGAACTTGCAGCTGAATGCGACGTAATTACTTTTGAGCTCGAAGATATTGATGTTGCCCCGTTGATAGTATTACAGGACCAGGGTATGTCAATTCATCCGGCCCCAGGTGTACTGGCAACGATTCAGGATAAGTTGAAACAAAAGCAGTTTCTGCAGTCTGCCGGGATTCCGACCTCGCCTTTTATCGAAATACCAGAACCTGATCCAGCAATTTTTGAAGAGTTTGGCTACCCGCTGGTGCAAAAAGCGCAACGTGGCGGTTACGACGGACGCGGTGTGGCTGTCATGAAAACGGCAGAGGATTTTGACTCCTGTTTAAAAACACCATCACTTATCGAGAAATTTATTGTTGCAGAAAAAGAAATTTCCGTTCTTGTGGCCCGAAATGTCAGTGGTCAATGTAAGGCCTATCCGGCAGTCGAAATGGTTTTTGTCGAGGGGCAAAATGTACTTGATGTACTGCTCGCACCGGCAATGATTACAGCGGAGCAGACAAAGCAGGTACAGGACCTCGGTATAAAAACAGTTGAGGCACTGGGTGGGGTAGGAGTTTTTGGGATAGAAATGTTTCTAACGGCTTCGGGTGACGTTCTTGTCAACGAGGTTGCACCAAGAACCCACAACTCCGGGCATCAGACGATTGAAGCCAATGTTACAGATCAGTTTGAACAGCACTTGCGGGCAATTCTTGATTTGCCATTGGGTGCTACTGACCAATTATCGCCTGCTGCCATGGTTAATTTGCTGGGTGAGCCAGGCTACAAGGGACGTCCGGTGATCAGAGGGTTGCATGAGACACTGGCCATTGACGGTGTTAATGTGCATTTCTACGGCAAGTCAGAGACCAAGACTTACCGTAAGATGGGGCATGTCACCGTCATAGATCAGGATATTCAACAGGCATGGGACAAAGCTGAAAAAGTAAAATCGCTTTTGTCGATTGAAGGGGAAAATAAATTATGAGTAATCCGACACCAATCGTAAGTGTCATCATGGGAAGTGACTCTGACTTGGCAGTAATGGGGGCCGCGGCGGAAATGCTTGAACATTTTTCAGTGCCCCATGAGGTCACTATTGTTTCAGCCCATCGTACGCCTGCCAGGCTATACCAGTATGCATACAACGCTGAAAAAAACGGCTTGAGAATAATTATCGCCGGTGCCGGCGGTGCTGCTCATTTACCCGGCATGGTTGCAGCGATTACCCCCATTCCTGTGATCGGTGTGCCGGTTAAAAACTCCGCCATGAATGGTGAAGATTCACTGCTTTCAATTGTACAAATGCCACCGGGAGTGCCTGTTGCGACGATGGCGATCAACGGTGCCAAGAACGCCGGTATTCTTGCGGCCCAAATGCTGGGTATATCTGACCAGGCACTGAGAAAAGAAATTTTTGATTACAAGAAATCACTTGAGTCAATGGTGCTTGAAAAGGCTTCCAGGCTTGAAAAGACTGGCGTTGACAACTACCAGAAGTAATTAAATAAAAGTATTCAGAAAAGCGAGATGTTTTCTTCCAGCTCGACTTTTTGAAGTTCCTCCTCATCTTCGAGCATGGCATTGATGGTGTGCTCCAGCACGGTATCGACCTGGCGGTTCATCGAGGAAAACTGGTGATGGATTTTTGAAAATTTATCATTTTGTTCAATGGTTTTGCTTTCTGCCCGGGCAATAATTTTACGCTGCTCTTCTTCCTGGTAATCTGAAAGTCCAAGTTGCATAAATGACTCTTCAAGTTCATCTGCGACTTTAGCCATAATGCTTTCCATGAAGATTTGATGTTGCTCGTAGGTTTCATCAAGGTTGTTAAGAATGTTTTTCAGGTCTCCCATGAAATCGACAAGCATGGAAAACTTTTCCTTGGTTTGCGCATCTTTGTGAATAGCTGAAATTTTGGCATTGGCACCTTTGCCTATAAGGGCGATGTGGTCCCGTATGCGACCACACATCGCTTCATCATGAGTAGGCATATTGCGGATAATGATGTTGATATACTGGTAATTAACGGCTGTTCGTTCACCAAAGCTTACCAGGCGGCCTTTCTGGCGAACAAATTCGAAAACGCTTTGTTCAAAAGGGTTTTCTGTTGTTGTCGTGCTGAACTGATTCCACTTGTCGTCGTAGTGAATTTCCATAACGATATTCAGACCAAGGTTCTGCATGGCCTGAATGACTGTTTGAGCCAATGCCTGGTAACTGCGGCAGTTCAATACATTTTGCAGAAAATTCACCACAATACCGGTTTCCCCGATATTGGAAATCATTTCCATGGTTGAATCCTGGGCCTGTTTTACCTCATCCCTGGATTGATCCAGTTGTTGCTTGCGTTGCAGCGTGGCACTTATTTTGGCCTTGAGTTCTTCAAGGTTAAATGGCTTGCCAAGATAATCATCACCACCGGCGGCATAACCTTTAAGCTTGTCCTGTAGTGTAAATTTGGCGGAAAGGAAAATCACCGGAATATCACGCCATTGTGGTGTGGCACGAATTTTTTTGCAGGTTTCAAGGCCATCCATTTCAGGCATCATGACATCAAGCAAAATCAGGTCGGGCAGTTTTTTTTCTAATTCTTTGAGGCAATCAATACCAGACTGTATTGATATCGTGTCGTAGTCTTTAAGCGACTTTTCCAACAGCATCAGGTTGGCGCGGTTATCGTCGACACAGTAAATCGTTTTATTATCTTCCACTTTTGATAGGTTTCCAGTTGGTATTAATTTGTTTTTTTCCTGGGCACTGTAAAGCAGAATACAGCTCCACCCTTGTTATTATTCGAGGCTTCAATTGTTCCGTTATGGCCATCAATTATTTGCTTGCAAATAGCCAGGCCGAGCCCGGTGCCTCCTGCTCCGGAGCGGGTTTTGCTTGATTGAACAAATTTCTCAAATATTTGTTTGTTCTCGTTTTCAGGTATACCCGGTCCTTCATCAGATACAAGTATAGCAATAGAATCGACATTTCTATCTTCTATGAAAAGTGTTGTTTCTGAGAAGCTTAGTTCTACAGTTTTACCTTCAGGCGTAAATTTAAGGGCATTGGATAAAAGGTTGCGAATTACCAGCAGGATTTTTTCGTCATCAATATTGGCAATGACATCAAAGTCAGGTGGGATAAGTTTCATGGTTATTGCCTTGCTGTTACCGAGTTCCTGTAATTCATCGACGGCAATTTGAGCAATAGCGAGCAGGTTGGATTTTTTGAAGCTGAAGTCCATGCGTCCGGCTTCAAGCTTGGAAAGGTCCAGCAGGTCATTAAGCAGAAACAGCAACCGCCTGCCACTTTCATCGATGCGTGAAAAGTAATGAACCAGTTTTTCGGTTGGGACATTGTCGGCTCGCTTCAGTCCCATACTCGAAAAACTTAGAATGGCATGCATTGGTGTTCTCAATTCATGTGAAATGTTGGCTAAAAATTCTGTTTTAGATCTGTTGGCCTGTTCTGCCTGTTCCTTGGCTCTGGTCAGGTCCGCTGTTTTTAACTCAACCAGGGCGGTCAAATCCCGGTTATAGCGGGCAAGCAGTCTCTGCCTGTAGATCAGGACTGAAAGGATCAGCACAATAAATATGCCATAAGTTATCAGTGTCTTGTAATTAACAGGTTGGGCATAACTTACAGAAATCCATTTATTGAGTATCAGTTGATGGTTTTCAGGAGTAAGACTTGCAATAAAGCGATTGAGTATTTCAAACAGTTCAGGCTGACTTTGATGGACGGCCATGGACCAGCCAAATTCGGTACTTGCCAGGCCGGATATTCTCAAAATCTGATCATATTCTTTCTGGATTCTATGACTGACGATTGTCATCGGTGCCGCAACGGCAAAAAGCTCGTTTGTAATGATTTTTTCCAGGCCGTTTTCAACTGAATCGATCGATATAAATTCCAGGTTGGGATATTGCGTTTTAAGTTGATTGGCAAACACAGAATGTTTTAAGACGCCGATTTTTTTATTTTTGAGTTTTGCTATGTCGGCAATGAAACTGACATCATCATGTGTTGCCAGAACAATATTGTCCTGAAAATATGTGTTTGTGATTCGGGTTGAGTCGGCTATTTTGGGGTGCTTACTTATTGCAAGATGAAAATCACATTCACCTTTGGATATCGCATGAATGGCACCATGATGATTTTTTGAATGGATAGGTTTGATTTTCACTCCAAGTGAATTTTCGAGAAGATTGACATAGTCTTTAGCCATACCGGCAAGCCGGTTTTGTTCGGTAAAACTGAAGGGTGCCATATCCGGGAAATAGCACATTGAAAGTTGTTGCTTGCGTTTCAGATAGTTTTTTTCATCAAGACTTAAATTAAAGCCCGGTTCGCTAACGTCTCTCGTTGCCGAGTAACCCAGCCAGCGGGAAGTAATGACATCTATCTCTTCATCGCTGATGTCATCAAATCCCTTCTGCAAAATATCACGCAGAACAGGCCAGTCTTTGCGAACACCGAGGTGTAATTCACTGACACCGACATCGACAGCAGCAACCGGCTCAATGCCTTTTATGTTTTGCGTGCGTCTGTAATGGGCAACAAGTGCAGTATTTTCTATCAGGGCATCCGCTTTGCCGGTAATGACGCTGTCAATTGATTCTAAGGAGCCGCTGACCTCAAGAATCTTAATTAAAGGATGGTTTTCCCTGATAAATTCAATATGTGCATATCCTTTGGGTATTGCCAGCGTTTTGTCTGCAAGGTCGTCAAGACTTTCAATACTGTCATCTTCGCTGGAGACATACAGGTAATGACGGATGTTTAAGTAAGGTCGTGTATAGTTGATAAAACTGGTGCGTTCCTCGGTAAACCAGAGCATTGGTAACACATCAATTTCTTTCTGCCTGATCATCTCCAGCAGTTCATTCCAGGTATAGCCCGTGGTTACCTGGAGTTTCAGCCCGGTGCGCTCTTCAAGAAGTTTGAGGAAGTCTTTTGCAGCACCGGTGTACTCGCCATCTTCAACAAAATCATAGGGTGGCCAGTCAGTCTCGCCGCCAACGATGACAGTTGGATGGTCTTTAATGAATTTTTTTTCTTCTTCGCTAAATTCCAGGCCGGCATTTACATAAAGGGCGGGCGCAACAAGCAGGTAAAAGAAGAAAAGCTTTAGTGACCGTGTGCAAAAAGGTTTTAGCATGCCTGTTAAAATTATTGTTATTAAGCCGGTAGTCGGAAATGTTAGGCATCCTTCGCCAAGCATTTATCAATACTAGTTTAGATGATTGCTTTATGCCAGTGAGGCATATGAAGGTTTAGCGGCTTTTACTGAAAGATGGCGTGTGATTGGAAAGGTCGATTATTTCCATACGATGGCTGGCAAGCGGATGCTCGGGTGAAGGGCCTTGCGACAATACAGCGTATCCTTCAGAGACGTCGTTTTGTTTCAGCCATTCGCGGCTGAACGGTCCCCAGTCAATTTGTTCAGCTTCTACAAGAACGGGATAAACGCCATAGGAAAGCATTAACTGCTGGCAGGTGCTTTCGCGGGTACTGAAGGCGGTAATCCACTTGGTCATGCGAAATCGCGCAACATTTCTTGCCATGCTGCCGGTACGGGTAGGTACGATGACTGCAGCAGGAGAAAGGTGTGATACGGCCTGTTGCAGGGAATGGGCTATCAGGTCAGAGACGCAGCTGTTGTCACGCATCCGCTGTTCACGTCCAGCCGGAGGTCGGAAGGGCTCGGTATCAGCGGCAATATGGGCCAGCATTTTTACAGCATCAACCGGGTAAAGTCCCATTGCCGATTCGCCTGAAAGCATAACAGCATCGGTGCCATCGAGGATTGCATTGGCGACATCGGTTGCTTCAGCCCGTGTAGGCCGACGGTTATTGGTCATCGATTCAAGCATTTGAGTTGCAGTGATGACGGGTTTGCCGGAACGATTGGCTTTACGCATGATATCTTTTTGCACTACTGCCATACTGGATATTGGTGTTTCCACACCCAGGTCTCCGCGAGCGACCATGATGCCGTCAGCAACTTCCAGAATACTATCAAGATTGTCCAGTGCATTGCTGCGTTCAATCTTGGCAATAATGAATGGCTTGTAATCAAGTTCCTCACAGGCGTTTTTAACATGCTCGATATCAGATGCATGGGAAACAAAACTCTGACTTATGGCATCGAGATTTTGTTCGGCTGCAAATTTAAGGCATTCATGATCTCTTTTGGTAAAGGCGCTCATACCAAATTCAATGCCGGGCAGGTTCAGGCCTTTTCTTGCGCGAAGTTCTCCACCGGAGCGCACTTCGCATTTAACATTTTCCTTATCAACCTCTGTGACCAGTAATGAAATCAGTCCATCATTCAAAAACAGCTTGTCACCGGCTTTAACCACCTGTGGTAATTCTTCGAGTGTGACTGAGACACATTTGTCCGTACCTGCCATGTCACAGGTTGTCAGGGTAAAGTCGTCGCCTTCTTCAAGATTAAGTGGTTCATTCTGCATTTCCCCAATTCGCATTTTAGGTCCGGGCAAATCAGCCAATATAGCCAGACGTTTGCCGGTGCGCTTTGAAGCGTCCCTGAGATTTTTGATTGTTTGCGAATGTGAATCAAAATCGCCGTGGGAAAAGTTAAGTCTTGCCACATTCATGCCCGCCATTAGCATGGCGTCAAGAATTTGGGGATGATCAGAGGCAGGTCCGATAGTGCAGACAATTTTTGTTTTGTTGGCAGGCAATAACATATCGGAAAAAATATACGGCGAATAAGCTTTAAACTATTACAGTTGGCTGCTTATGTCAGCAGTTATTTGCAAAAGCCTGATGAGGTCGACATACAACTGTCATATAACTTTGGGTCTATATGATTTTGGGCTTGCGCATGGCATTGATGGTAACCACTAAAAATATGATGCCGCCAATGATAGCGATTAGCCCGCCAAGTCCCATAATGCCCATGACAGCCTTCACTGTCATGCTATCCAGTCCCTGGGCGGCACCGGCTGTTTTTCTTTGGATACCCATTGCGCCTGCAACTGCCAGGCCGCTGATATGAATAAACTGTCCGCCAGCATAAATATAGGGTTGTCGTCTGGCCAGTTTGCTGACAGGTGCCTGGAAGCCCAAATGGGGCAACAGAAAATAAATAAATCCCATCAGCGCCAATGTCACACCAACTATAGAGCCATGATAGTGGGCAGGTATGATGGTGTTGACGCCATCAGTCATGAAACCCAGTACACCGCCTGCACCAAACAGTAAAATGGATGCAAGCAAGGCATTGGCCAGGGGCTTGTGGCGCTCATCAAGTACGGATGAGCTTTTGAAAATATACCAAACCAGGATCAGGCCAATGGGTAATGCGGCGATGCCGCCACCCATGCGCATCAGGGTTGTGAAATGCTGGCGGTACTCAGGACTGAAACTGCCATGCATGAACTGAATCAGTGGTGTGAAAATAACCGGCAGTGCACCAAGAATAAGCAGGGCGCTGAATATTGCCGGGCGGACTTTCATATCCCGGTAGACTACAGAATACAGCCATATCCAGCTGACCAGCATCAACTGCGTATAGGCAAACTGCACGGTATGGCCGCTACCCCAGAACAGGTATTCGAAGTAGGCATGATCTTCAGTCGATCGTGGGATCTGCACAAAAGCCCAGGCCAGTGAAATGATCGAAACTGCAGTAATTACCAAGGCGCTGTACGTGCCAATTCTCAAGCAGCTTTCACCGCTTGAAGTACCCCTGATGGCATCCGGTTTTAAACCGGCCAGGACAAGAATGGTAATGCCAAGACCAAAAACTGAAAGTCCGCTATAGAACAACGGGTGTCGTAACACGGGGACGTAATTGTTCATCAGCGGATCACCGGCACCCATGAAAGGTGATACGCCAACAATAATGGTGCCGGAAACAGCTAAAAATAGAGATAACCAGCCGATAGGCGAGTTAAGTCGTCTGGTCGTCAATGTCCATAACAGGCAACCAAATGACAAAAACCAGATCAGAACCGACATATCGACATGAATAACGATCGAAGTGTGAAAAAAGTCGAGCCAGGGAATGAAATCCTGAGCCTGCGGGACGCGCGAAAGTACCAGCAAGATTGAAAATATACCGGCAATAATCAGTGAACCCAGGCCCAGCAGAAGCCAGCCAGTGATCAGTTTTCTGTCTTTGTTGTCGGGAAGGGGCAGGGAAAATTCAAAACTCATGAAGGAAATCCGGCTTTACCAAAATGATGTATGGCATAATCAAAAAATTGTTTATCCATTGTAACGCCTTGAGTAGTTGGAGACGAGATGTCCACGACGGTTTTCTATAGATTTGCTTCATTTGTCACAGTGTTTGCCCTGGTGGTGATTGTGCTGGGTGCCTATGTGCGTCTTTCTGATGCTGGCCTGGGCTGTCCCGACTGGCCGGGTTGTTATGGACATCTCGATGTGCCTCTTACCGAAATGGAAGTCGAGAAGGCTGAGCAGGCTTTTCCCCAAAGGCCGGTTGAAACCGCCAAGGCATGGAAAGAGATGTTTCACCGTTATTTTGCCGGTACATTGGGTCTGCTGATTGTTGCCCTGGCTGTTATGTCTTTCAAACTCAGGCAAACCCCGGCAATCAAAAAATTATCAGTAGGCCTGGTGGGTCTGGTGATATTTCAGGCATTGCTGGGTATGTGGACCGTTACATTGCAGGTAAAACCCGCGATTGTGACATTGCATTTGCTGTTCGGGATGATGACGGCGGTTTTGCTATGGCTGGTTGCGCTTCATGCATCCGGAGGGCGATTTGAGGTTTCGAGAAAATCGGGTCTGTCGGGCCTGGCCTGGTTTGCCTTGCTGGTTGTAGTCTTTCAGATTGCGTTGGGTGGCTGGACCAGCACTAATTATGCAGCCCTGGCCTGTACCGCTTTCCCCGGTTGCTATCAGGGCAATGCCTGGCCAGCGATGGATTTTGCCGAAGGATTTAAACTCTGGCGTGGCTTGGGAATTAATTACGAATTTGGTGTGCTTGAGGCGGATGCCAGGGCTGCCATCCATATGGTGCACCGTATTGGTGCTGTTGTGGTGCTGGGCGTTGTTGGCTATCTGGGATTTATGGGTTTCAGAAAAGGGGCAGGTGTCCAGCAAAATCTTTCACTGCTGATACTGTGTGTGCTGGCCATTCAAATTATACTTGGCATTAATAATGTCATTTCTTCGCTGCCATTATTCAATGCAGTGGCACATAACGGCGTTGCGGCGATACTCGTCATCTGTCTGGTGAGTTTTCTCTATATAGAGCATAAGCTTATTAATGAAAGCTAATATGCAAAAATAATTGCCGCTGTCTTTGACATAAATCAATTGTTCGGTAGAATCGACGCGACAAATTGACGCAATAGATTAATTTTCGAGGTCGGGTTTGCTGATTACTGAGCGCGATGAATTTGGAAAGACTTTTCGCTTTATTATCCGCCCTAACCGATCAATAGGAAAAAAAGGACTGATTATTTTTTTCAGCCTGATCTGTGTGTTCTCCATTGGAATTGCTCTTCGCTTCTGGTTACTCGGGGCATGGATGGTTATGCCAATGGTGCTGTTGGAAATGGGAATACTCGGATCTGCCTTTTACCTGGTAGAACGGGCGAGCCGGGATACTGAGACTATTGATCTCTCTGAGAACCTCTTACGAGTCACCCGTAATGTGAAGTCGGTAGTAGATGAGTGGCAGTTTCAGCCCTACTGGGTTCAGGTTCGCCTTTTTAACGACCAGATCAGCTGGTATCCGAAACATCTTTGTCTTAGATCCCATGGAAAGGAATTGGAAATCGGTCAGTGTCTGACTGATGAAGAAAGGGAAGAGCTTTCTGAAAGCTTGAATCATGAACTTAGAATTATGAAACCTGCTGAGCGAATTTAAACTGCAGGTTTTAAAAAAATTATAAATTAAAAGAAATAAAGGGGAGCAAACATGCTTTTTGTAAAACGGCTGAAATACCTGGCTGCAATGGGTTTGGCTTTATTTGCCGGGGCTGCAGCAGCCGAATACGGCCTGAACCTGCCCGAGCCGGTATCGCCGGTGACCAGGGATATCTATAATCTGCATATGCTTACTGCATACGTTGCCACGGTTATTATGATCATCATAACTACCGTGATTGTCTATGCACTGATTAAATTCCGTAAGTCAGCAGGATATGAAGCAGATCAGAATTTTCATGTCAGCTGGTTCGGTAAATGGGCCTGGGTACTGGTACCGGTTGTCGTTCTGGGTATTGACTTGAGTATTGCCGGTAAAGCTGCAAACACTTTTGCCCTTGTTGAAGATACCACTGAGCCGGATATGACGCTGAAAGTCACGGGCTCCCAATGGAAATGGACTTACGATTACATGGATGAAGACATTCGTCTTGTTTCAAACCTGAAAAAACACGAGCCGGATAGTGAACTGTATCTGCGTGATGTTGATAACCCGGTAATCCTTCCCATCAACAAACGTATTCGTTTCCTTCATACAGCTACTGACGTGTTACACGCCTGGTGGGTTCCTGCATTAGCCTACAAAAAAGACTCAATTCCAGGCTACATTAACGAAACCTGGGCAATCATTGAGAAAGAAGGTGTTTACCGCGGTCAATGCGCTGAAAACTGTGGTACCGGCCATGCTTTCATGCCGATTGTTATTCATGCGGTAAGTGAAGATAAGTATGCTTCCTGGGTTGCTGAGAAACAGGCTGAAAAAGCCAAGGCTGCAGCAGAAGCGACTTCTGATAAAGAATGGACCATGGAAGAGTTGATGGCTCGCGGTGAAACTGTTTACAAGACCAACTGTGTTGCCTGCCACCAGGCTGAAGGCCAGGGCCTGCCACCAGCGTTTCCTGCTTTGAAGGATGGTCCCATTACCGTCGGTCCAGTTGAAGGACATATTGATATCGTTGTTAATGGTAGTAAAAACAACCCTGTCATGGTCGCCTGGAAAAATGCATTAAATGATTTGGAAATGGCCGCTGTAATCACTTACGAACGTAATGCCTGGGGCAACGACACCGGTGATGTCGTCCAGCCATCTGACGTTAAAGCAGCAAGATAATAGACCATAAAAGATTTCTAATTGAGGAGATAGAAACATGAGTACTGACGTAGCACACGACGCTCATCATCACGGACCACCGGCAGGTTTTCGTCGCTGGTTGTTCAGCACCAACCATAAAGACATCGGTACCATGTACCTGATTTTTGCCCTGGTGATGTTGTTCCTTGGCGGTGCATCGGCAATGATGTTACGTGCGGAATTACTGTATCCTGGTATCCAGATTCTTAACCCGGATCTCTATAACAACCTTTTAACCAATCATGCCCTGATCATGGTATTTGGTATGGTGATGCCAGCAGCAGCCGGTATGGCCAACTGGATGATCCCGATGCAGATCGGTGCACCAGATATGGCTTTGCCACGCTTGAACAACCTGAGTTTCTGGTTGCTTCCATTTGCAGGCACCATGCTGATTATTTCAATGATCGCTCCTTATATTTGGGGTGACACGCCTGTTAATACCGGTTGGACACTTTATCCTCCTCTTTCTGTTCAGGCTGGTATTGGTATGGATTTCAGTATCTTCACACTGCATATCCTGGGTATCTCATCCATTCTTGCTTCCATTAACATCGTAACAACCATCATTAACATGCGTGCTCCTGGTATGGGTTGGATGGATATGCCTTTATTCGTATGGGCATGGTTCCTCACAGGTCTGCTGCTGATCATGGTAATGCCTGTTCTTGCTGGTGGTGTAACCATGTTGCTGTTTGACCGTCATTTCGGTACTGCATTCTTTGATGCCGCAGGTGGTGGTGACCCTGTGCTGTTCCAGCACCTGTTCTGGTTCTTTGGGCACCCCGAAGTATATGTTCTGCTGCTTCCTTCAATTGGTGTACTGGGTTTGATTGTTCCAACTTTCTCCCGTAAGCCACTTTTTGCATACAAGCCACTGGTTTACTCAATGATGCTTTTATGTGCCCTCGGTATGGTTGTGTGGGCTCACCATCAATATACAGTCGGTATGTCTGAGGCAGTAACCAACTATTTCATGATCGGTACCATCCTGATCTCTATTCCAGTGGGTTACATGTTGTTCAGTTTCATCTTCACCATGTGGCGTGGTTCCATGACATTTGAAACACCAATGCTTTTTGCTATCGCGATTGTATTGATGTTCTCATTTGCCGGTGTAACCGGTGTTATGCTGGCAGTTGTTCCTGCTGACCTGCAGTATCACGATACTTACTTCGTGGTAGCTCACTTCCACTATGCACTGATTCCTGGTGCGGTGTTCGGTCTTTACGCTGGTGTTTTCTACTGGCTGCCAAAATGGACCGGAAACATGTACGACGAGAAGCTGGGTAAAATCTTCTTCTGGTGGACAACTATTTCGTTCAACCTGACTTTCTTCCCTCAGCACTTCTCCGGTCTGGCGGGAATGCCAAGACGTATCGTTGACTACAGTCCAATCTTTTTGGAATTCAACTTTATCTCTTCTATTTCGGCATTTGCTTTTGGTGCATCACATCTGTTGTTCCTTTACATTATTATCAAAACCATTCGTGGTGGTGAGAAAGCAGGTGATATGCCATGGGATGGTGCGCAGGTTGGTACGACTGGTCTGGAGTGGACTGTGCCATCACCACCTCCTTTCCACACTTTCGAAGAGCCTCCTGTTCTCAAAGCAAAATAGTACTAAGAACCGGCTGAGTTTAATGACTCAGTCGGTTTTGGGAAGAATATGGATAACGAACAAAACCAGAAAAAATCAAACTTGCGGGTTGCCCTGTTTTTGGCGGGCCTGGCAATGCTGATAGCGCTTTGGCCACTTTATATTTTGAGGAATGGATTATGAGTTCTCAAGTGGATAAAAATAAAGTGGTAGCCAAGCGATTGCTTCTGGCAGTTATTGGCATGTTTGGTTTTGGTTTCGCTATGGTGCCTTTATACACGCTGATCTGTGATGTAACGGGTATCAACAAGGTGGGTGATGCTTCTGAAGGGCGAGTGGCCTTGGAAGATGTTATTCACGGTGGTGTAAATGAAGACCGGCTGATCAATGTCGAATTTGATGTCACGTTAAATGGTGACCTGCCATGGGATGTTGAACCTGAAGTGAAAAAGATGCAGGTTCATCCGGGTAAAGCATACGAAGTGGTTTTTACCGCGGTAAACAAAACGGATGACAATGTGATCACCACCGCTGTTCCTGGTATTACGCCATGGCAGGCTACGGAGCACTTCAGCAAAGTGGAGTGTTTCTGTTTCAACCAGCAAAAACTTAAGCCAAGAGAAGTCAAGGCAATGCCATTGAAATTTGTCATTGCCAATGAATTGCCAGAAAAATATGGCACGGTTACTCTGTCTTATACGTTTATGAATACAGACAGGTCCAAGGTAAATAAAAAAGTGGCTTCTATCCACTAACAAAAAATTAATACTAAATAACAAGATCCAATTAAAGGGGAACTAGATAAATGACATCTTCCGGGAAAGATAATTACTACGTACCAGATGGGAGTCAGTGGCCGATAATCGCTGCTTCTGGTGTCTTTATATTGCTTTTTGGCGTTGTGCTATGGGTTAACGGTGATGCGATCGGTCCATGGATGATGGTGCTGGCGTCATTTATTATTGCTTACCTGTTCAAAGGCTGGTTTACCGATGTAATCGATGAAAACCTGTCAGGTAAATACAATAGCCAGGTAGACAGATCATTCCGACAGGGCATGTTCTGGTTCATTACTTCAGAGGTTTTCTTCTTTGCTACATTCTTTGGTTGTCTTTATTACCTCAGAAATATTACCTTGCCATATCTAGGTGGCGAAGGTTACCTGGCAACTTCAAATATTCTCTGGGAAGGCTTCCAGTATTCATGGCCAGCCCAGACAATTCCTGATCCTGAAGGAGGTTTGGGCGGTAAAACCTTTACTGTTCCTAAAGAAATCATGGGTGCAGGTGGTTTGCCTCTCTGGAATACCATTATTCTTCTAACTTCCGGTGCGACACTGACATGGGCTCACTGGGGACTTAAGAAAGAAAATAATTCACAGCTGGTTATTGGTTTAGGTCTCACCGTAGCATTGGGTGCTTTGTTCATGGGGCTGCAGGCATACGAGTATGGTCATGCTTATGCTGAAATGGATTTAACACTTAACTCCGGTATTTATGGCTCTACCTTTTACATGCTGACTGGTTTCCATGGTATGCATGTGACAATTGGTACCATCATGCTATTGGCCATTATGTTGCGTGCAATGAAGAGGCATTTTAGTGCACATAACCATTTTGCTTTTGAAGCAGTTGCCTGGTACTGGCACTTTGTTGACGTGGTTTGGCTGGGCTTATATGTGTTTGTTTACTGGCTCTGATTTAACCCGTTCTATGGTTTAACTGAGTCTATGGTTTAAACCTGGGCGCTATCAATGGATAGCGCCTTTGTTTTGTCAGTTAACTGATGCCGTGAGGTTGGATATAACCAAGCGCATAGCCAACAAGTAACAGTACGAAGAGAGAAATTGACAGGGCAACCCGAACGGTCAGGCTGGTTACAACGCGGGTATCTTTTTTGCCATCAGTGCGCAGGAAAAACACCCCGGCACCCAGGCTGATCAGGATGAGAACGAGGTTGATGATGATAAGGGTTTTGAAAGTCATTTGAATCCTTAAACGGTTTTAGTTTAAGCCTGAAGACATAAAATGAATCTGACGGCTAAAACACAAAGTATATACTTGCTCGATGCAAAAACTAAAGTTTGAGTTCAGGCCAAGCTGGCTTGGCATAATTATGACGGCCCTGGCTGTTACGGTTTTTACCGCATTGGCTGTCTGGCAATTGAGCAGGGCAGACGAAAGAAACTTGCTGCGTGAACAGGTGTTGAGTCGTTCACAATTGCCAGTGAAACAATATGATGCGGCAAAGATTGATTTTAACAAAGACCGTTATCGGCGATTCATGATCTCTGGCAAATTTCATGAATCAGGACAGGTGCTTCTGGATAATGTTGTCCGGCATGGAAAACCTGGTTATAGCATCCTGACGCCATTCAGTACGAATCAGGGTGCAAAGGTGATGGTCGACAGGGGCTGGATACCAGCGGGTCGTTCCCGTGATCAGGTGCCTGATGCGGTTATCGAAACCGGGCAGCAGGAACTGCTGGTAATGTTGGATCAGTTTCGCTCGGCGCCGGTTATAGGTGTTGAGGCACGCGCTGACAAGGGGCGCTGGAATTACATGGACCTTGATTTGTACAACGGCACAACCGGACTGAATGTTCCTGCCTACGTTTTGAGACTGTCACCGGAATCAAACATTGGTTATGAAAAGGCATGGCCTGAAATTGAAGACAAATCGGGTATGCATATAGGTTATGCGATTCATTGGGCTGCATTTGCATTGATCGCTTTAGGTACTTTTTTAGGATTGAGTTTTAAACGAAAAACATCATGAATGCAGTAGCAGATAATCAGGGTAAACCTGAGATTAAACCTGATGGTAAACCAGACGGTAAAAAGGAAATTAAACGCAGCAGAAAAATTTTCTGGCTGCTTTTGCTGGTCAGTGGCCTGCCTTACCTTGTGAGCTGGATATGGTATGCCAATATGGACATTATGCCAGAGATCGCTCCCAGTAACCGTGGTGAGCTGATATCGCCTGTTCGGTCCATTGCTGATTTATCATTGCAGACTATCAATTCAGAAACAGTTCTGACAAATGAGCTCAAGGGTAACTGGCTGCTGATTATGGCAGGTTCAAGTGATTGTGATGAGCGCTGTCTGAAAAATGTTTTTTACATGCGCCAGGTCAGGCGTTTGATGGGTGAGGATCGTCAGAATGTCGAGAGAATTTTTGTACTCACCGATCAACAAAAATTGACCGAATTTAAAGAAAAAATCGAACCTTTTGAAGGAATGTCGATTGTTACAACGAACAGCCCGGATGGTGAACAGCTGATTGATGCAATGAAAATCAGTGATACTCAACCACTAAATCGTATTTATATAGCTGACCCGGCAGCAAATCTCATGATGGCCTATCCGTCAGAGGTGGACCCTGAAGATATTGCGAAAGATTTCAGGCGTCTGATTAAACTGGTAAGAATAGGCAAACCGAAACAGGCAGAATAGAACATGACAGCGACAGCAAAAGTTAAAACAGCTTCACAGGCTTTAGGTTGGAGAAGTTACTACGAATTATGTAAACCCAAAGTGGTATACCTTATTGTGTTTACTGCTTTTGTCGGTATGTTGCTGGCAAGTCCTGGTGGTTTGCCTCCATTTGATATTCTGGTTGCGGCAAATATCGGTATTGGTTTGGCAGCGGCCTCGGGTGCTGCATTAAATCACATGATCGATCAAAAAATTGATGCCATCATGCAACGCACACAAAACCGGCCGTTACCTTCAGGGCAGCTTGATACCATGCATGTTCTGGCTTTTGCCTTGTTGCTGGCTGCGACAGCAATGACGATATTGTTAACTTTTGTTAACCAGCTAACTGCTCTGTTAACGTTTATCGCCCTCATCGGTTATGCAGTTATCTACACGGTTTTTCTGAAAAGAAGCACACCTCAGAATATTGTCCTGGGCGGTGCTGCAGGTGCTGCGCCACCCTTGCTGGGCTGGGCTGCTGTCACAGGTGAAGTAGGTACAGAGGCGTTGTTGCTGTTTCTGATTATTTTCGTTTGGACACCACCGCACTTCTGGGCATTGGCTATCCGTCGTCGTGAAGAATATGCCAAGGCAGGTATTCCAATGTTACCCGTAACGCATGGTGTGCCGTTTACAAAGGCGCAGATTCTGCTTTATACCCTGCTGCTGTTTACCGTATCAATGATGCCGGCAGTCATTAACATGAGTGGCCTGATTTATCTGGCAGGTGCGATATCGCTTGGCATAGGCTTCCTTTACTATGCCTATCGCCTCTATAAGGATGAAACCGATAAGCTGGCAATGAAAACATTTGGCTACTCAATTTTTTACCTGAGCCTGTTGTTTGCATTTTTGCTGGCAGATCACTACGCGCGAGAATTTTTCAGGTTATTGATTGCCTGAACGTTATTGGCTATTCGGCTCTGATGGGTCTTTTTAGGCTTATTTACAGAGGCAAATAGTCAGCTTGTTGTGTTGCTTTTTATAAGCACAATTTTTCATTTCTTTACAGATAACCAGTTCGACATCCCGGTCGAAAAAAGTTTCTGTCTTACACGATGTCTTGTCACAGGCCGGTTTGTTGCTGGATTTTATTATTGATTGAGACATAAAATTCTCCCATGAGTGTATGGCTATATACATTGCCATGACAAAAAAACCGGCTGCAACCACCAAAAAATCAAAACTTGACCTGAGTCAATTGAAGTAAAAATAATTTAGGGAATTTATAATTTTTTACAACTTTAATTCTTTTTCCTTTCTTCTGGTAAAGAAAAATCAGTGCAACTAAACGTTAATAAAAAGTCTATAAAATATGATTGATCAGGATAAAAACTTCGATGATTTGATCACAAATTTCAGGCAACGGATTTACGACTCCGATAAGGGTAGCTGGCGACTGAAAATATTGACTGAAGACCTGCAGCCAAAATTGCCTGATAAATCAATGCAGGTCTTTGATGCGGGGTGTGGACTGGGTCAGTTCGGATTGTGGCTGGCTCAAAAAGGACATTCGCTGACTTTATGTGATCTTTCTTCAAAGATGCTGGAAGAAGCGAAGAAAAGCTTTAGTGAAAATGGTTGTGAAGCAAATTTTTACCATGGTTCATTTCAAGCCTTTGATGATAACCACAAGCAATATGACCTGGTGGTTTTTCATGCAGTGATTGAATGGCTGGCTAATCCATTGAAGGGGCTTCAGACGATACTAAGTAGAGTTAAGCCCGGGGGATACCTGTCGTTTATGTTTTATAACCGCAATGCCATGGTGTATGCGAATGTACTTAAAGGGCAGTGGCGTTTGAAGCCGATTCTTGAAGATACCTATATCGGCAAAGGTAACAAACTTTCACCGCCATACCCCCAGTATCCATATGAAATGGAGCGGTTTATAAAAAACGCAGGTTTTAATATCGAAGTACATAGTGGTATTCGCGTGTTCCATGATTATCTCAGTGAGGGAGCACTTGAAAATACTGAACCTGATGAATTGTTTGAGCTTGAGAAACGTTATTGCCGTATGCCTGTTTACAGGGATATGGGCAGATATGTTCACATGCTATGTAAAAACATAAATTAAAATGGATAAGAAATAATGAAGATAAAAGTTGGTATAAACGGTTTTGGACGCATGGGTCGGTTGGGGTTTCGCGCAGGCTGGGATCATGCTGAATATGACGTGATTCATGTTAACGAGATTGCAACAGATGCTACTGGCTCAGCGCATTTACTTAAGTTTGATTCAGTCCATGGTACATGGGAGCCAGATGTAGGCTCTGATCCAGATGCAATGATAATAGAGGGTCACCGAGTGACCTACTCATCCAACTTCTCAATTGCGGAAACCGATTGGTCAAACTGCGATATCGTTATTGAAGCAACCGGTAAACATCACAAGAAACCTGAGACCCTGCAGCACTATTTTGACCAGGGTGTTAAAAAGGTCATAGTCGCAGCACCAACTGAAGGCGCTTTGAATATCGTTTATGGTATCAATGACGATCAGTATGATGCTGATGCCAATCACTTGTTAACAGCGGCTTCCTGTACAACCAACTGCCTTGCCCCGGTTGTCAAAGTGATGCACGAAAAAGTCGGTATCAATCATGGCTGTATGACGACCATTCATGATATTACCAATACACAGACTATTGTCGATAAAGGCCACAAAGATTTAAGGCGCGCCCGTGCCTGTGGTAATTCCCTCATTCCTACCACTACTGGTTCAGCCAAGGCTATAACCAAAATCTTCCCGGAACTTCAGGGCAAACTTAACGGCCATGCGGTGAGGGTGCCATTGTTGAATGCCTCGTTAACAGATTTTGTTTTTGAAGCCTCAAGACCCGTTACTGCAGAAGAGATCAATGGTTACTTCAAAGAGGCTTCTGAAAATGAACTCAAGGGTATTTTGGGTTACGAGGAACGTCCGCTGGTGTCAGTCGATTATGTGAATGACCCGCGCTCATCAATTATCGATGCGCTATCGACGATGGTGATAGATGATACCCAGGTTAAAATTTATGCCTGGTACGATAATGAGTGGGGGTATGTTAATCGCATGATGGAGCTCACGCGGAAAGTTTCTCAAAGCCTTTAAAAGAGAACATTGGTTGTCTAACTGCTTTGTCCAGGGCTTACGCAGGGCAGGATGCCCGTAGTAGAGTGCCCAGGGATGGCTTGAACGTCCCTGGAAAAGCAGTTAGATGACCAAGCTATATGCTTACTTGTTAGCCCGGTTCTCAATCAGGTTATCAACAACACTAGGATCAGCCAGTGTTGAAGTATCACCCAGTGCATCAATCTCATTCGCGGCAATCTTACGCAGAATACGACGCATGATTTTACCGGAACGGGTTTTAGGCAGGCCGGGTGCCCATTGAATAATATTGATCTTGGCGATAGGGCCAATCTCTTTTCTTACCAGGCCAACAAGTTCAGCCTTAAGATCATCAGACTCTTCCACACCGTTCATCAAAGTAACATAAGCGTAGATACCCTGGCCGGTAAGGTCATGTGGATAACCAACAACAGCTGACTCAGCAACAGAGTCATGTAATACAAGAGCAGATTCAATTTCGGCCGTACCCAGACGGTGACCGGAAACGTTAAGAACGTCATCAACACGACCGGTGATCCAGTAATCGCCATCTTCATCACGACGCGCACCATCGCCAGTAAAGTAGTAGCCTTTGAACATGGCGAAGTAAGTTTCATAGAAACGTTTATGATCGCCGTAAACAGTTCGCATCATTGAAGGCCATGGATGTTTGATAGCCAGGTTGCCCTCAGCAGGGTTGCCTTCAATTTCATTACCCTGATCATCAAGAAGCACAGGTTGTACACCAAAGAAAGGCTGCATCGCAGAACCCGGTTTTAAAGGTGTGGCGCCAGGCAGAGGTGTCAGCATATGGGCGCCGGTTTCAGTCTGCCACCAGGTATCGACAATCGGGCAGCGCTCTTCGCCAACAACACGGTGATACCATTCCCAGGCTTCAGGGTTGATTGGTTCACCAACGGTGCCAAGCAGGCGCAGAGATTCTCGCTTGGTTTTCTTGACAGGTTCATCGCCGGCACCCATTAGAGAACGGATAGCGGTCGGCGCAGTATAGAAAGAGGCAACATTGTGTTTGTCACATACCTGCCAGAAGCGGGAAATGTCAGGGTAAGTTGGTATGCCTTCAAACATGAGTGTTGTGGCACCGTTTGCCAATGGCCCGTAAACGATATAACTGTGGCCCGTAACCCAACCGATATCAGCAGTACACCAGTAAACTTCGCCATCTTTATAATCAAAAACGGTTTTGTGAGTCATGGCAGCCTGCAACAGGTAACCGCCGGTAGTGTGCATTACGCCTTTAGGTTTGCCGGTAGAACCTGACGTGTAAAGAATGAACATCGGGTCATCAGCTTCCATTTCCTCGGCTGGGCAATCAGCAGAAGCATCCGCAACGGCTTCGTGGTACCAGACATCACGCTCATCATCCCATTGAACAGGGTCACCACCGCGACGAACAACAAAGCAGGTGTGAACCTGGGGACAGGATTCAATTGCCTTGTCAGCATTGGCTTTTAATGGGACTTTTTTACCGCCACGCATGGACTGGTCTGACGTAATAACAACCTTGCAGTCAGAGTCGTTGATACGGTCTTTTAATGCATCAGGCGAGAAACCGCCAAATACAATAGAGTGCATTGCGCCGATACGGGTACAGGCCAGCATCGCAACTGCAGCTTCAGGAATCATTGGCAGGTAGAGAGAAACGCGATCACCTTTTTCAACACCACGGGCTTTCAGCGCATTGGCAAATTTGCTGACTTCCTGATGAAGCTCGCGGTAAGTGATTTTGCGGTCTTCTTCGGGGTTGTCACCTTCCCAGATAATGGCAACCTGGTCACCACGGGTTTCCAGGTGACGGTCAAGGCAGTTATAAGCGACGTTCAGTTTGCCGCCTTTAAACCAGTTGATATGAAGGTCATCCTTGTCAAAGGACCAGTCAAGTACCGTATCCCATTTCTGAAACCAGTCGAGGTAACTGTCAGCCTGCTCAGCCCAGAAGCCTTCCGGGTCATCAACCGACTGTTTGTACATCTGCTGGTATTGTTCTGCAGTCACGTTTGCCTGGGCAGCAAAATCTTCAGGTACGGGATAAATATGTTCAGACATGGTGTCTCCTCGTTTTTCTAGGGTTAGTTATTTATTGTGTCCGGTGATTAAATTTGTCACTGATCAGCCACCAATTTGGCACCGGACAGTCCTTCGGTATTTATTTAGTTACTTATCCAAATCAGACTGGCTTCTTCATCGGGCGAAATTTCTGTTTTTATCATGACGTTGCCATGCCCGGTAGTCCATTGCAGCATGTTCTCGGCATTTTCATGTTCGCGGTTTAACGGCGTACCCAGTTGTTGCTGAAGATCAGCTCCCAACTGCTGATGGTACTGATTACGGTAAACCAGTTTTACTGCATTGACATGACTGTCATTAAAGAAAACGCTGATGTAACTTGCTGGTATACCATTGTAGCTTGAAATTTCGCTGTAGCATAAACTCTTGCCGAACGCAGAAGCCTGGTCACGGCATTGCCAGTCGACATCATCGAAAACCGACATCCAGTCCTGTTTTGAGTACTGCTTGCTGATTTCGCGGAAATTGATATGTATCGGGTCACCGCCAAACACCCAGAGAATGACCGTATCACTTCGGCGTCTGCCATCTTCGGTAAATATCAGCCAGTAAATCGGGCCAACCACGATCAGTATCAGGAAAAAGCGTTTATGGAAGGATTTCAATTCAGGTAATCCCCCAGTTTCTGTTTGCCTGAAGGGGCTATTTCGGTCGTCATGGCCATGAACAGTTCCGCGGTGGCAAGAGCATCATAGAGTGCATTGTGGGCCTTGTAATCGGGTAAATTATAGTAGCGTCGCAAGTTGAACAGCCTGAGGTTGCCGGGTTGTATTGTGTGGTTTCGGCGTTCCAGTCTTCTTTGTGCAATTGGAAGCGTATCGATAGTCTGGATAACAAAGGGTGCATTATACATTTTAAGACATGCTGAATTAATGAATTCCTGTTCAACATAGGCATAATGCACCAGCATGACCTTACCGCTAAGTCTTTTCAATAGTTCGGGTAAGATTTCTGCAAGAGACTCACCTTCGGCTATCACATCATCTGTAATATGATGAATAATCGCAGTCGATTCCGGAATATCAGAGCCAACATTAACAACTTTATGCCAGGCTGAATTCAGGTGAATACTGCCCTGTTTAATTTCAACCAGGCCAATACTCAGAATTTGATCGGTTTGAGGATCAAGTCCGGTAGTTTCCAAATCAACAGCAACAATATCCATTTCCCGCCAGTCGGTTTTTTTATCCGCAACGGGTGATGATAAAAATGCCTGCATCACGGGCGCATCGGTCATCGTCAGTGCCTTTTGTCGCTTCGCTCCAACGTTTACTTTAAAAGGCCACATGCTCTATCCAAGACGACCTGTCTGATAACGATGTTCAAGAATGTTTTGCATCTCCTGAATTACCCCGAACGCATCCTTAAGGTGTTTCCTGTCGAGTTCCGACAATTTGTTGGGTGAAAGGTAGTTGTCCGTTGCCAGTCCCCTGCGGATTTGCCTGGCCTGATGACAGATGCGTAACTCGGCAATAAAGGCCAGTGCATCCAAAAGGTTTTCGCTCATTTCATCACTTAGCGCTTTTGTCCTGCCAACAGCCAGCAGGCGCTCGGTTGTGTTGGTTGCAGGTATACCTTCGGATAAAGCCAGTTGCCTGGCGATATCGGTGATCGGCACAATGCCGCGGTGCTTGATATCAAAAGCTTCGTTGTGTTCACCGTCATTTATCAATACAAAACGCCTGAAAAAACCCAGGGGCGGTTTGTGGGTCAGGGCATTAGCTGCCATGTACGCAAGAAAAATGCTGGCTTTTCGCGACTGTTCCAATGTCTCGTTCTGCAATTCCTGCAGCAGCGTGGTACTGCCATAAACAGAACGCAGGTCAAAAAAGATACTGGAAAGCATCAGTGCTTTTGGTTCGGGCTTGTTAATCCAGTTGTTAAAATACTGTTTCCACTTTTTTAATGGTTGGCGCCATTCGGGGTTGCTCGCCATGGCATTGCCGGGACAATAAACAAACCCGCAGGCATTTAATCCGTCGGTGACAAAAGCGGCCAGTTTTTCAAACCAGGAGTCATGCTCGGGTTGCATTTCATCAGAAATGATTAAGGCATTGTCCTGGTCAGAATGTGAAGTCTGTTCACGCCGCGCCTGGGAGCCACCTGCAACCCAGACAAAATCCACTGGTGCCGGTCCATTTTGCTCCATTGCCATTTCAATCAAGCGGGTGGTAATGGCATCGGTAATTCGGGAAACAATGTCACCAATGTGCAGGGCGCTGACGCTGGCTGTAATCAGTTGCACCTGGAGATCCGGAATTTTCCGGCTGGCACTGACAAGCTCATCGATGTTTTGTGCGGTACGGATATCGCTGATGATGAAAGCCGGGTTGCTGCTGCTGTGCTGTGCCAGGTCGGTTGCGCTGAGCATGCCAATAACCCTGCCATTTTGCGTAACTGGTAAATGATGTACATGACGTTTAGTCATTTCAATCAGCGCATTCAGCGCCAGGCTGTTATGTTCAATGGTGAATGGGTTGGCTGTCATGATAGTGGATGCAGGGGAATTCACATCCATGGCATTGGCAACGCATTTACGGCGTATGTCACGGTCGGTAAGAATGCCGACAAGTTCCTCATTTTCCAACAGCATGATTGAAGAGGCGTCCTTTTCGGACATGGCCTGGGCAACCTGCTGGATTGAAGTGTCAGCGGGTAAACACAGAGGCTTTTTTTTGACCAGGTTGCTGACTTCCACTGCCATGTGGGCCATGCCAGTATCGACAGTCTTGCGAAACCGTCTCACTGCATCCTTAAGACGTTTTGACAGGGTGTCACTGAAGTGACGGTCGAAATCATCTGACTGGTCCCTGAGCTGGCGAACATTTTTGCAGGGTAGCTGGTACAACAGCGTATCTTCTATCGCAAAGCCACGCTGCTCATCCTGTTCAAAGTGCTCACAGTCGCTGAAATGATCCTGTTCAGCCAGCCTGTTTACAAGGTTGTCTTCGTTATCACGAATTTCAATGGCGCCACTGCGCACTATGTAAAGGAATTTATCTTTATTGTCTGCTGGAGGAAATGCGCTGTTGCGGCGCAGATAGCGGACTTGAAACTGTTCGGGCAATAGATCGAGCTGTTCATCTGAAAGCAGGCTGAAGGGCATGCACTCAGCAAGAAAGTTTCTTATTTCAAGCAGCTCTATTTCCATTGTTTATTACCAGGCTCTCTCGTCCCCGACATTTTTGGTATTCGTTATTCTGCTACCCATAATAAAAAATCGCTATTTAAAAAAGATACGGGTGTGCAAAATAAAAAACCCCGCCTGACAGACATCAAGCGGGGTTTTATTCAGACCTTAGTGGCCGGTTGCGGCACCAGAGCCTTTAGGGACACGGATGTCTTCAACCAGATGCTGAATATGTTCTGGTGGTTCAGCAGTCATTCTTGCTACGACGAACGCTACCGTAAAGTTCACCAGGGCACCAACAGCGCCGAAGGCATTGGGTGAAATACCAAAGAACCAGTTGGCTTCCATATCACCAAGGAAGGCTGTTCCAGGAATAAAGAAGATGCCTTTATGCTGGAATACGTACAACATGGTGACACCAATACCCGAAGCCATGCCCAGGATTGCAGCCTTGTTGTTGATGCGTTTTGAGAAAATACCCATCATCAGCGCCGGGAAGATCGAACTGGCAGCCAGACCAAAGGCGATCGCCACGGTACCAGCCGCAAACCCGGGTGGGTGCAGTCCAAGATAACCTGCTGCGGCAATGGCAAATGCCATGGCTATACGTGAAGCCATTAACTCGGTTTTTTCCGAAATGTTTGGCGTAAATGTTCCCTTGAGCAGGTCATGGGAAACGGATGAGGCAATCGCCAACAACAGGCCGGCTGCTGTCGATAATGCGGCTGCCAGGCCACCGGCGGCAATCAATGCAACCACCCAGTTTGGCAGTTGGGCAATTTCAGGGTTGGCCAGTACCATGATGTCACGGTCAACCTTCACCATTTCATTGCCTTTCCAGCCTGCAGGTTCAGCCACGTTTTTCACGAAATCTTCGTTTTTATCGTTGTAGTACTGAATACGTCCATCGCCATTCTTGTCTTCAAAGGAAAGCAGACCAGTCTGTTCCCATTTTTTGAACCACTCAGGGCGTTCAGCATATACCAGGTTGGCAGTAGGCTCTCCAACCGGACCGGTTTGAATGGTGTTCATCAGGTTCAGGCGGGCCATTGAACCAACAGCAGGAGCAACAGTGTAAAGTAATGCAATAAAGACTAGTGCCCAACCGGCTGAAGAACGCGCATCCTTTACTTTAGGAACGGTAAAGAAACGAATGATTACGTGTGGCAGACCTGCGGTACCAATCATCAATGTAAGTGTGTAAACAAACATATTCAAGGTACTGCCCATTTTCTGTGTGGTGTACTCATGGAAGCCCAGGTCCGTAACCACCTGATCCAGTGTATCCATTAATGTTCTGCCGTCTTCCATGTTGCCAACCAGGCCAAGTTGAGGAAACGGATTGCCGGTCAGGTTCATTGAGATGAACACGGCTGGTACGGTGTAGGCAAAGATCAAAACACAGTACTGGGCTATCTGCGTGTAGGTAACGCCTTTCATTCCACCAAGCACGGCGTAAATGAAAACGATGGTCATCCCGGCATAAAGGCCTGTGTCATAGTCCACTTCAAGGAAGCGTGAGAAAGCCACGCCAACACCTTTCATCTGGCCAATTACATAGGTAATGGAAGCCAGGATCAGACATATCACCGCAACGATACGTGCTGTTTGAGAATAAAAGCGTTCGCCGATAAATTCAGGCACGGTAAATTTACCGAACTTTCTCAGGTAAGGTGCAAGCAGTAATGCCAGTAGCACATAGCCACCGGTCCACCCCATCAGGAATACCGATCCACCGTAGCCTGTGAAGGCGATAAGGCCGGCCATAGAAATAAAGGATGCAGCAGACATCCAGTCAGCACCGGTAGCCATACCGTTAAGAACAGGGTGTACACCTTTCCCGGCCACATAGAATTCACTGGTACTTCCCGCACGCGCCCAGATAGCAATACCGATGTACAAGGCGAAGGTAAAACCAACGACTAAATAGGTTAAAGTTTGTAAATCCATCGTTTAGTCCTCAGTCTTCCTGCATGTCATATTTGCGATCAAGGGCGTTCATGCGGTTGGCATAAACAAAGATCAGCACTAAAAATGTGTAGATTGAGCCTTGCTGTGCAAACCAGAATCCGAGGCCAACGCCGCCAATACGTATCGTGTTGAGTGGCTCGACCAGAAGGATGCCAAACAGAAATGAAACGGCGAACCAAATCGCCAGTAGTATTACCATCAGGCGAACATTTTCCCGCCAGTAAGCTGCTGCTTTGTCATCCATATGCTGAATCCTCAATGAATTTGAATGTTTAGGGCAAAATAAAGAATCTACTCAAGCGACGTTTTGTTACTGTTATGTAGCTATAATTAATAACGCCAGTTTAAGAAGGGTAATTATTTTATCCATCATGATATTTGTCAAATTTTTCAATTGGTTAGCGTGTTTTTGCGGCCGGTTTTGGATGCTTGATCAATACTGAAGGAAACACAATTCCAGTGCTGGTGTTACCCAATGTAGCAAATGTGTTACTTATAGTTTTTAAATAAAAAAAGAATTAGAAAATGAATTTTGGAATTTATGACCTGTTTGTCCTGCTTGGCGCGCTGGGGTTATTTTTATATGGCATGAAAGTAATGAGCGATGCCCTGCTGAAGCTCGCCGGCAACCGCATGCGCTCTTTTTTGGCCGTCACCACTTCAAACCGATTTTATGCGCTTTTGACTGGTTTCACGGTCACCACCGTTATCCAGTCTTCTTCTGCGACAACGCTTATGGTGGTCAGTTTCGTAAATGCTCAACTATTGACTCTGACCGAAGCAGTGGGTGTCATCATGGGGGCAAATATCGGCACGACAGTCACTGCATGGTTGATTTCAATACTGGGTTTCAAAGTAAACATGAGTTCTATTGCTCTGCCTTTGCTTGGTGTCGGATTCCTGATGAGTTTTTCAAAAAAGGAAACACGCAGTCACTTCGGCTTTTTCCTGGTGGGTTTTTCCCTGCTGTTTATCGGTCTGCAGTTTCTGAAAGACTCGGTTCCTGATATTGGCGCCCATCCCGAAACATTGGAATTCCTGCGTTCCTACACCGAGATGGGTTACCTGTCGATTCTGCTTTTTCTTTTCATGGGAACCGTGCTCACTGTTGTGATCCAGTCATCAAGTGCCACGATGGCTTTAACTTTGCTAATGGCATACGAGGGCTGGATACCTTTTGACATGGCGGTTGCCATGGTTCTGGGCGAAAACATCGGTACAACGATTACTGCAAACCTGGCGGCAATCATTTCCAATCATCATGCCAAGCGGGCGGCAAGAGCTCATCTGATATTTAACCTCCTGGGTGTAGCCTGGGTGTTGGTGCTGTTTTATCCATTTATCTATTTTATTGCAGGTATTGTTGAACATATCGAGGGTGAGTCTCCCTTTGTTTCGGTGTTGGCAATTCCGGTGGCGGTCTCACTGTTTCATACAATGTTTAATATTCTTAACTCGTTTTTCCTGATCTGGTTTGTGAATACCATTGTTAAAATTGTTGAGCGGATGGTGGCCGAGGAAGTGCTCGAAGCTGAGCCGGTCGACAAGCCGGTATTTCTAAATGAACTGTCGATGAAATTTCCTCAGTCAGCCATCAAGGCGCTTTACGATGAATCAATCAGGCTGCTGCAAAATACGGTTTACATGGTCGTGCTTCACGGTCTGAATATTCACCGTAAAGATCTCGAGTCTGACCTCAAGATTCATCAGTTGATAGAGGACTCCAAAAAAATCGAGATAGATTTTGATAAGGTCTATGGCAGTAAGGTCAAGACTATTTACAATGCCATTCTGGATCATGCCACCCGGCTGCAGTCGCAGTTTGATTTAAATGAAACCGAGGTGGAGAGGATACGCAACCTGTTAATTGCGGACCGGAAACTGGTTCAGGTAGTCAAGAAAATTAAACGTTTGCGAGAAAATATTGATAAGTATGAGCAAACCGAAAACCCGGTAATCAAACGCGAATACAACCTGCTTAAAAGGCGCCTGTTAAAAATGTTGCGCCTGGTACATACATTTGAAATTACCGAAAAGCAGGACCGTGAGAAATTTGTCAAACGTCTTTACAAGCAAAGAGACAAAGCCCGGGAACTTGATGTGTTAAGGACCGGACGCATCGATAAAATGTTGCTCGGAAATGAGATTTCCCAGGATATGGCCACTTCACTGAGTAACGATAGTTATGAAGCCATGAATATGGTTAATATGCTGGTTGATATTATGCTGGTTCTTGAACAGCCGGCTGATGTCACTGTTACAAAGGTTGAAGCGGAAATACCTGTTCCCAAAAATATTTCCTGAAAAAATGTCATTAACCTGAGTCAGTCCATTAACCTGAAATGGGCCATTTGGAAATTTAAGAATCTGTTTCCGTTTCAGCAGCCTCTTCCAGTTTTAAAAGCATGGCTTTTGCCGGGTTGGTTTTTTTAAGTACATCTGAAACAAATCCGATATTCTTTTTTTCCAGCATTTCAAGTTTGCGTGAAAAGCCTGGAAACCGGCGCCTGAGAATCCGTATGTGGCGAGTCATGCGGTTATTGTCATAGGCCAGCAGGATTAAACCAAAGGCTATCATCAGCAGTCCCAGGGGAATTGGCAGCGGGGTAATAATCAGCCCCAATACAATGAAAACAGAAGCGATGGCGATACGGAAAGCCACTTTTAACTTACGATGAATGCCTGGTTTTGTCATAACCGGTGAAGTTGATCATTAATTTGTGACAATCAAGTGACACCAAATTCTGATCCTGCTCAATGCCAGTGCTTATTTATTATAATCAGCGCAAATAAATTACTCATCCGGGAAATGAAAAATGGAAAATCAACAAAGGATGTATACTAAAAAAAGACTGGTAATTCTCGATGCAGATGGCACTACCATTGATGCTTTTTCTGCAATTGCCCGAACATTTTCCCAACATGATATGAACCTGGGCGATCTTACACGCTTTCAAAAACGTCATAACCTTTTTAAATACTTAGGTGGAGTCAAAGAGTTTCCCAAGAACCTGCGTAAACAGTTAACCAAGGTGGAGCGTAATAAACTGATTGATACACTGACCGCGGTCTACAGGGAAGAGGCCAGGCTTTACCCGGGCATGACAGAAATGGTTAACAGGTTAACCGCTACACCGGATGTTGTAGTTGGTATTGTTACGCGAAATATTACCCAGGAGCCTGAGGTTACCCTGAAGCAGCTTTTTAAACGGGAAAAGGTCGATATCGACAATCTTGATTTTCTGCTTCACGTACCGTTAAAAGAAAAAAAGACAGCGATTTTTGAAAAGCTACGCGATAAATACAAGGTGAATCCAGCACTGTGTTATGTCTGCGGAGATGAATACAAGGATTACATTTCTGCGGTTACAGCGGCTATGCATCCCATGATTGTGTCTTACGGTTTTGAAAGTTTTGAGCGTCTCACCGAGAAGTATGAAATTCCACATGCAATTATATCCCGACAACCGAATGATTTAACTCAACGCCTGGTTCATGCGCTCTATTCATGTAACGGCGCTGCGGCGTAATTTTTATTCATGTCTGATTCAACGGCAAAGCTGAAAGCGGAACTGCAAAAGGAACTTCAAGAGGAACTAAAACAGTTGCAGGAAAATTACCTGAAACTGTCTGGAGGAAAAACCCAGTGCGTTATAGGTAAAGAAGGTGAACCTTCAATCGATATCAAGCAAGCCGAGGGTGCCATGCAGGCCGTTTCCGATGTACTGCGTTGTATTAATAAGCTGTCACGCAATCAGGCTCATGGAGATTTAATTAATCAGGAACTGAATGATTGTATCGATAAGGTAACAGAGCAATGGAGCAGGCTGTCAGAGATTTCAGAGACATGGGTTGCCTATAAGCGTTCAGGCCTCAGGCAGGTTGAAAAATATCGTCCGAAATAATTTAATCGTCTGAAATAATTTACCAGTAACAAAAGTGGAAACAAAAATGACATAATTCTTTTTTATTTTTTACACTTTTGTTAAACAAAGCTGCAAAATCATATTCATAAAGCCAGCTGAGTCATATTATTGTCATACGTTGCAGCTATCTTTCTATAATGATTGGATTGATAGGTGAAAATGCAAAGTGATAGATGTTGATGCGCTTTTAAGCCGTTATATACCGGAAGAAAGTAAAAAGAATAAGCCTTTATATAAAGCTTCAGCAGCACTGCTAAAAAAGCTTCTTCACCAGGATGAGATAAACCACTTTATTAATACTCATCGTCATCTTGAGGGCTTTGAGTTTAACGATGCGGTCCTCGACTATTTCGATTTTTCTTTCTCAGTATCCAACCGTGATCGTGAGCGTATTCCTGATCAGGGCAGGGTGGTGATTGTTGCCAATCATCCTATTGGTTCGCTTGATGGCCTGGCGCTGGTAAAACTGGTTTCAGACATTCGCCCGGATGTAAAGATTGTAGCCAACAGCCTGCTCAGTCAAATTGATCCACTCAACAACCTGTTTTTGTCTATCGATAATATGTCCGGCAAGGCAGTTCATCGTGAAAGTCTGCAGGAAATAAAGGCTGCGCTTGAGGCTGAACAGGCAGTAATCATGTTTCCTACCGGAGAAGTATCACGTATCAAGCCTAATGGCGTACGTGATGGTAAGTGGAAAACAGGCTTTTTATACCTGGCAAAGAAAACCAATTCACCAATTCTTCCGGTTCATGTCATGGCAAAAAATTCAGCCATGTTTTATACCCTGTCAACCATGTTCAAGCCGCTTGGCACGATGATGCTGGTTAACGAAATGTTCAATAAACAGGATAAGGAAATCAATTTTCGGATTGGCAACCCCATTCCCTGGGAGTCTGTTGAAAAACTCAATCTGAATAAAAAAGCTTTGGCCAAACGTATGCGCAAGCAGGTTTACCGTCTTAATAAAAAGAAAAAACCTGAACTTTTCGATACGGTCGAAAACGTTGTGCATCCAGCCAAAAGTCGCCTGATCCGCAAAGAGTTACAGCAATCGCAGTTGATCGGCTCAACCCAGGACGGTCAGCAGATTTATCTGTTCGATTACCAGCCAAACTCAAGTGTAATGCGTGAAGTCGGTCGCTTGCGTGAAATTTCATTCCGCATGGTACGGGAGGGCACTGGGCATTCAATTGATCTTGATGATTATGACCGTAGCTACCGCCACCTGATTTTATGGGATGACAAGGAACTTGAAATTGTGGGTTCTTACCGGATTGGCGAAGCGTCAAAAATTTTAAAAAAGCAGGGTGTGTCAGGTTTATACAGCAACACCCTGTTTGAATATGACGAAAGCCTCATGCCTTACCTGGAAAATGCCATAGAACTGGGGCGCAGTTTCATTCAGCCAAGATACTGGGGTAAACGCAGTCTCGATTATCTCTGGTATGGCATCGGAGCTTATTTAAAACAGAATCCGGATATTCGATACATGTTTGGTCCGGTCTCACTCAGTGCTTCTTACCCCGAGAAGGCAAAAAAACTTATCAGCGGGTTTTATAGTCAGTTGTTTGGCAGTGAACAGGTTTTTGCCAAAGCAAGAACTCCGTTCAAGGTAAAGCATTATAAAAAGTTTGATGCATTTTCACCGTTGTCGAACGAAGATGATTACAAGCCTGCATATTCTCTGCTTAAAGATAAACTTGATGAACTTGGTGTAAGAGTGCCAACGCTTTACAAGCAGTATGTTGAGTTATGTCATCCGGGTGGCTGTCAGTTCATAGATTTTAACGAAGATGCAAAATTCTCCGACTGTGTTGATGCATTGATTCTTGTCGACGTGGAAAAAGTGAAGGCTAAAAAACGTGATCGCTATATTAACAGTCACGGGATCACAAAAGATAAAAGTGCGGCATAAGGGAAGAAAATCAGTATGAATATACTAATGATTTCAGATGTGTTCTTTCCGCGCGTCAATGGTGTATCAACATCGATTCAGACCTTCACTGAATCACTGCTGGCACAGGGGCATTCAGTTACCCTGATCGCTCCTGAGTACCCGGAACATTTCAATGCCGATTTTGAGATTATACGGGTGCCTTCCAGGCAACTGCCGTTTGATCCTGAAGACAGGTTGATGAACAGGAAGTTTATAAAAAAACTTTTACCCGAACTGGAAAAGCAGAGTTTCGATATTTTGCATATTCAAACGCCATTTATTGCTCATTATGCCGGTATATACCTCTCCAAAAAGCTTGGAATTCCCTGTGTTGTTTCATACCACACTTACTTTGAAGCCTATTTTGAAAAATACCTGCCATGGTTACCCTCGGGTCTGCTGAGAATCATCGCAAGACGATTTTCAGCCTCTCAGTGTAACCAGGTAAACGGTATTATTTCGCCCTCAAGCCAAATGCTGGAAAAGCTGCGTGAGTATGGTGCCAGAACCGAAGCAGCGATTATTCCAACCGGCCTGAAAATGAATCAGTACCTTCCCAAAAATGATACTGCATTCAGAGAGAAACCCGGTTTCAGACAAAAATATGGCATTAATGAAGATGAGCAGGTGCTTTTGTATGTAGGCAGGGTGGCCCATGAAAAAAACATACCGTTTTTAATGGATGTGTTTGTTGAGGTTTACGAAAAGAATAACAACACCAGGTTCGTTATTGCCGGCGAGGGGCCGGCACAGAAAACACTCAAAAACCGATGCAAAGCACTGGATATGCAGGACAGCATTATCTTCGTCGGGTATCTCGATCGCGAAACCGAGTTAATCGACTGCTATCACAGTGCCGATGTTTTTGTTTTTTCGTCTGAGACTGAAACCCAGGGGTTGGTGCTGCTGGAAGCAATGGCCTGTAATCTGCCGGTTGTCTCAGTTGCCAGCATGGGCAGCAAGGATGTGCTTATAGATGGGCAGGGCTGCCTTATTTCCAGACTTGAAGTTAAAGAGTTTTCCAGGAAGGTTTTAAAACTGTTGACCGAGCCGGATTATGCCAGGGATATCGCCCAAAAAGGTGCTGATTATGTTGCCAACTGGTCAACGGATGATAAAGCCATGGAATTGCTGGATTTTTACCAGTCAGTCATTCATAAACATCAGCAGGAAAGCGTTGCGGTGGCCACATGAGTATTGAATCAACAATTATTGAGTCATTAAATGCACCTGATGATTTTGATCAGGAAGATCATGTCCAAAAAGCACCTGAGTGGATGGCTGAAACCCTCAAGGATGCGCCAAAACCTGATTGTGAAAAAAGCCGCAAGTTTCGAAGTATCTGGGTTTCCGATGTGCACCTCGGGACCAAAGGCTCCAAGGCTGAGTACCTGGCGGATTTTCTGAAACACAACGACTGTGAAACGCTTTACCTGGTCGGGGATATCATCGATGGCTGGAGAATGAAAAATAAAGCCTATTGGCCACAGGCACATATTAATGTCATACGCCGTATCCTTACACGTGCAAAACGTGGCACCAATGTGGTCTATGTAACAGGAAACCATGATGATTTTCTGCGCCGTTATTCAGGCATGTCATTCGGTAATATTCACCTGGTTGATGAATATGTGCATACCGCACCCAATGGAAAAAAATACTGGGTTGTACATGGCGATGCATTTGACAGTGTCGTCTGTAACCAGAAGTGGTTGGCGTTGCTGGGTGACTGGGCTTATGAAACCCTGTTGAAATTTAACATATTGTTTAATCGCTTTCGTTCCGCGATGGGTATGGATTACTGGTCGTTGTCAGCCTATCTCAAATACAAGGTAAAAAAGGCAGTAAACTTTATTAACAGTTTTGAAGAAACCCTGGCCGCAGAATGTAAGAAAAGAAAACTGGACGGTGTGGTTTGTGGTCATATTCATCATCCTGAAGTCAGTATGATTGATGATATCCAGTACGGTAACAGTGGTGACTGGGTTGAATCCTGTAGTGCGCTTGTTGAAGAATTCAACGGCGAGCTTAGTATCATTCGCTGGACTGAAGCTGCTCCGCAGGCGAATGCCGGTAAAAACAAGGTTGTTGCTAAGGAAGCGACAGCATGAGACTGATACTTGCGACTGATGCCTGGGATCCCCAGGTCAATGGTGTTGTTACAACGCTTAACCAGATGGTAAATGGTTTGCGAAAACTTGGCCATGAAGTTGAGGTAATAGCACCAGCTGACTATCCGACGATACCGTTGCCAACCTATCCGGAAATAAAAATATCAATCTGGATGAAAGGACTTAAAAAACGTATTGAAGATTTCAGGCCTGATGCCATCCATATTGCCACGGAAGGGCCTATCGGTCAGTTTGTACGCAAACACTGTCTTTCACAGGGCTATGTTTTTACCACCTCTTTTCACACGCGTTTCCCTGAATATATCCGTGAGCGATTTCCTATCCCGTTGGAATGGACTTATCCATTTGTAAGAAAATTTCATCGCCCGGCTTTTAGAACATTGGCTCCAACCAAAACACTGGTTAATGAGCTCAAAGGACATGGCTTTAATCACCTGCAGGTGTGGGGGCGTGGGGTTGATACTGAATTATTTGCACCCGGGAAAAAAGCTGACCTTGGGCTTCCCGGGCCGGTAATGCTCAATGTGGGACGTGTCGCACCGGAAAAAAATCTGCAGGCTTTCCTGGATCTGAAGATTGAGGGTAGCAAGGTAATAGTTGGAGACGGGCCGGCAATGAAAGAACTTCAGGAACAATATCCTGATGTGCACTTTCCCGGGGTTAAGCGCGGAGAGGAGCTGGCGAAATATTTCGCTTCAGCAGATGTGTTTGTATTTCCTTCACTCACCGATACATTTGGCCTGGTAATGCTTGAAGCAAATTCAAGTGGTACACCTGTAGCCGCTTTTCCGGTGACCGGTCCGGTCGATGTCATAGAACAGGGCGTGACAGGTGTGATGCATGAAAACCTCGGTGAAGCTATTGAACAGGCGCTTAAGCTGGACAGGCAGGTTTGTCGAGAAAAAGCATTAATGCGGTCCTGGTCGGTTATCGTACAGCAGTTTTTAAGGGCATTGATGCCTTTGAACAGCGATAAACAGGATGAAATGAGCGCTGCCCAGGCAGGTTAAATTTAACCTGCCCAACTCAGCCCAACTCAGCTCAGTTCAGCTCAGGCTACTTTTTCTTTTTACCTTTCTTTTTACCTTTTTTGCTGTCCTTTGTTTTATCTTTTTTCTTTTTATCTTTCTTCTTGTCTTTTGTTTTGTCTTTCTTTTTCTTATCTTTTTTCTTGTTTTTTTCGGGCTTTTCTTTCTTGGCTTTTGCTTCCGGTTTTTTCTTTGTGGTTTTAGGTTTTTCAGCAGCTGGCTCTGCGCCGACAGCTTCTATTGCAGCTTTTATCGTATTGGCAGACCTTATCTCGCCAAATCCGGGAACCAGGGATAGTTTTTCAGTTGTGGTGTTGGCTATGCTTTCAGCAGTTTTAAAGCCATGGTTTGCAAGCAGTTCAGCTGTGGCAGGGCCGATACCGGATATCGCAGTAACAGGTGTTGGCATGAAAATAACTCCATAAATTTAAGGCTTAACGGTTAAAGTATAGATCAGGCCTAAGAAAAGTGAATTCGATCAGGATTTTTTAGGGCGGGGTAAACCAAAGCGCTGGCGCCTTTCCCATAGTGCCTTGCGACTAATGCCCAGGTTTTTAGCCAGGTCAGTTTCTGTCATGTTGTTCTGATGTTCCAGCACAAAACAACGGAAATACTCTTCAAGCGAAAGGTTGTCATTCATTGCTTCTTTGCTCAGGGTATTGGTCATAGGGCGGTCAATCGAAAGCAGCTCCGGTGTAATGTCATTGCTTTCTGCCAGTATTGCAGCACGCTCAATTGCATTACCCAGTTCACGCACATTGCCGGGCCAGTTATAGCGTCTGATGGCTTCCAGAGCACTGCGGGCTAACTGTAAATCAGGTTTATCAATCTCTTCCTTAAAGCGGTTCAGCCAGTAAACGGATAATTCAATGATGTCATCTTCACGTTCTTTTAAAGGTGGCAAGGCAATTTCCATAACGCGAATTCTGAAGTAAAGATCATTTCTGAATGTGCCTTCATCCACCAGTTTACGAATATTGCGATGGGTGGCTGCCAGTATGCGGACGTCATATGGCTTGTTATGGCTGTCACTTTGCAACAGGTGTAAAAGTCGTGCCTGGGCTTCCAAAGGCAATTCACCCACTTCATCCAAAAACAACGTGCCTTTGTTGGCCTGGGCAATTAATCCACTGTTATTCTGGCTGTTTGAACCAAACAGTTCATTTTCAATGGCATTTTGAGGAATGGCGGCACAGTTAAAAATAATGAATGGATGATCTTTTCGTTTGCTTTGTAAATGAATATGCCTGGCCAGCAATTCCTTGCCGGTGCCGGATTCACCCAGGATTAATACGGTGGCTTCTGTTGGTGCAATTTTGGAAACCTGCTGTTGAATTTCCTGCATACGCTGACAGCTGCCTATCATAGGATGGGTGGGGGGGAGGTCAGGGGGCTGGGCAGAAGTATTTGGCTCAGTTGAAGTAGCAGCAGATTCAGAAAGCATGTGCTTGTTGATCAGTTTTAACAGCTCACTATGGTCAAAGGGTTTTTCGATATAGTCGCGGGCCCCCATTTGCATGGCTTTGACGGCTGACTGAACGCTGGAGTATGCAGTCATGATGATGACAGGAACCTCTTCACTGTAATTTAACAGTTCGGTTCCGCTTTTGCCGGGTAAGCGAATATCGGTGAGAATCAGGTTAAACTGGGTTAAGTTATATTTTTCAAGCGCCTCTTCAAGGGACTCCGCCTCACTGACAGTAAAGTCCTTACGTTTTAAAAATTTGCTTAATGCTGATCGAATGACAGCTTCATCTTCAATAATCAATATGGCTTTCATTGTCTTTATTTTTATTGATTAATACTCGGTAGTTTAACTATTACGCGGGTGCCGCTTTCTTTTTTTGATTCTATTTCTATATCACCATTATGATCCCGCACGGTTTTGTATGCCAGTGCTAATCCTAATCCTGTTCCCTGGCCGGTAGGCTTGGACGTCACAAATGGCTCAAAAAGGCTGTCTTTTATATCATCGGGTATGCCAATGCCCTGATCGCTAATGGCTATGTGAATGCATTTTTCATCCTGCTGACCACTGATGGAGATTTTGCCACCCTGTCTGGAAGCGTCAATTGCATTGGTCAACAGGTTTACAAACACCTGGGAAAGGCGTTGCCGGTCGCCCTTGATTGAAAACGACCTGTTGCATTCAAGTTCGAATTCAATTTGCTTGTGTTTGTGGCTGAGGCGTACCAGGTTAAGTGCATCATCGATGATTTCGCAAAGCGGCGTTTCCACATTCAGGCTTTTATCCTCACTGCTTCGGCTGAAGTTCATCAGGGAGCGGATAATGCTGTTAATCCGGCTGGTTTGTTCAAGAATACTGTGTGCGGCTGAACTGATTTCTTCGGGATCCTCTTCATATTCGAGGTTTTGGGCCAGTGAGGCAATGCCGGTAATCGGGTTACCTATTTCATGGGCGACGCCTGCAGCCAACCGGCCGATTGAAGCCAGACGATCACTGTGAGCCAGTTCGCTTTCCAGGTTTTCAAGGTCAGTTAAGTCTTCAAATAAAATAACGGTACCGGGCATGTTTTCCTGAATGAGCCCGGTTTGTACGTTGGGTTCAATAATTGAAGCCTTGTGCAGGTTGAACCAGCGTGATTCTTCTGCAGTCTGAACTTCAAGGTGATACTGGTGGTTGTCAGCCGATTTTAAAAAGATGATCAGTACCTGGCGCCACGGATCGGGTAGCTGGTCAATGTGTTTGCCAACAACATGGGTGCTTTTGACCAGACTCATTTTTTCCATTGCCATGTTCCAGATATTGATTTGCTGGTTATGGCTGATGACGCATACACCCAAAGGCAGATCGATCAAAATATTACGGTGATAACGATGCAGGTTTTTAAGTTCAGAACTTAAACCGTCAAGCAGGGTCTGGGAATTTTCCAGGCGCTGTTCCACATACTTGATAGAGTCGGCCAGGGCGGTTTTTGCATTGGGGTCGAGTTGCAGATGGCTGTTAATAATCGCATGCGACAGTTGAGGGCCAATCAGGCCTGACAGGTTTTTTTCAATTCGTTCCCTGAGCCTGCGAAGTTCGGTCGGATGTTTTTCATAAGGTGACATTTTTAGATCCGCCAGCGCCTGCTGGACCTCGTGTTTTGCTGATGATTCGCCCAGAATGCCGGAAAGAATGTTCTCAAACTCAAAAGCCGACTTGGCGCTGACGATACCGGCGAGTGGTAGCAGGCTATCAGCACAGCATGAGCGTGCAGCCTCTATCTCACCAGTAGTTTGACGTGAGTAAATGCTTACTAATATGAATACTCCAAAGTTTAGACTGAGTGAAACCAGGGTCGAAAATGTCCATTTGTCCATGCCGCTGCCGGCAATGGTCTGGGCAATCGAAAAATCAGTATCGATAAGCCCGGAACTGTGCAGCAGGGGAATCAGTAATGTGATGACCCATGCAGTTATTCCGGTAAAAAGGCCGGCAATAAAAGCCGGTCGTGTCGCCTGCTTCCAGTACAAAACACCAACGATACCCGGCAAAAACTGTGCAACCGCCACGAACGACAGCAGCCCCTGCTGAACCAGTCCCTGGCGCTGCTGCAGTAGCGCATAAAAGGCATAACCCGCCATGATTACCAGTGCAATCAGGATGCGTTTACCCCAGATAATCCAGCTGTGCAGGTCCTGGTCAGAGCGGGGAAAAGCTACCGGTAAAATCAGGTGATTCAGGCACATGTTGGCCAGTGCGATACTGCTGATTATTACCATGGCGCTGGCAGCAGAAATACCGCCCAGAAATGCCAACAACGGTAACCAGCTTGCATCACTGTTTAGAGTGATGCCTAAAACGTAGGTGTCGGGGTTGGTTTGTAACTGAATAAAATTTCCAGCCCATAAAATAACGGGAATAAACAGGTTCAGTGCCAGTAAAAACAGGGGAAATAACCAGCTGGCAGTATCCAGGGACTTTTCGTTCAGGTTTTCTGTAAAAATCATGTGAAACTGTCGTGGTAGCAGAAACGCCGCACTGAAAGACAGTAATATCAGCGTCAGCCAGCTTTGCTGTTGTTCAGGCTGATATAGTGCGGTGACGGCATCAGGGTTGATTTCCAGCCACTGACTGAGATGGCCGGGACCATCAAAAATGAAGTAGACCGCATACAGGCCAATACAAATTAAGGCGATCAGCTTGATCAATGATTCAAACGCAACTGCGGCGACCAGCCCACGATGTTTCTCCCTTGGCGAGGCATGGCGGGCACCGAATAAAATGGCAAACAGCATCAGGGTTAAACAGAACCCCAGGGCCAGAATATCTGGCGTTGCCTGTTGTGTAAGAATGCTTAAGGACTCGGTTACAGCCCGAATCTGCAGGGCGATATAGGGTAGCGAGCCGACCAGCATGAAAAGCGTGACCATGATACCGGCCAGCTGACTGCGGTAACGGAATGAGAAAACATCAGCAAGCGAGGTCAGTTGATGTTCCCGGGTCAATCTTAACAAAGGCTTGAGCAGTACCGGGCTTAAGATAAAGGCCAGGGTCACGCCAAGATAGATCGTCAGAAACAGAAAGCCATTGCTCTCAGCAAAGCCCACACTGCCGTAATAGGTCCAGGATGATGCATATACCCCCAGTGAAAGGCTGTAGGTTACCGGGTGGTCAATCCATTTGGTTGGAATAACCTTGCGGTCAGAGTAGTAGGCTATCAGAAACAGAATACCCAGGTAGCCAACCCCGGTAGCAAACAGAACACCTAGATCATACGTCATCTTGTTTTGATGTTTGGCTTGATGTCCGGTTCACATAGACAGTTAAAACAATAAGCGCAAGCCAAAATATAAAAGGTACATACCAAGGAAGCTGGGCATTACTCCACCACTGGGTCAGTGGCGAGGCAAAAATCACCAGCAGTAAAAAAGCCAGGCCAAGCGATTTTTCAATTTTTTTAAGAGGTGGCTTGTCAGACATTAATTTTAGAAATTAACTACCGGCTTTACTCAAGGTGACATTCACCGCCTTGATTAAACGCTCAGGTTCGAAAGGTTTTTGCAGCCAGCCGTTCGCACCCATTTTCTTGGCTTTGTCTTTCTTGAAATCGCTGCTTTCAGTCGTCAACATGATAATTGGAGTTTCAGTGAAATGCTCGAGCCGGCGAAGCTTGCTGACCAGGCTGATGCCATTCATATTCGGCATGTTGATGTCAGAAAGCACCATGTCAAACTGGTACTGACGCGCAAGTTCCAGGGCCACGGTACCATCTTCAGCAAGGGTTAAATCATGGCCTTCAGCAGACAAAATAGCGCTTACAAGGTCCCGCATTACCCTTTGATCATCGACAGCAAGAATTGAAGCCATAGAACCTCTCTTTTGGATTTTTTTGATTATTGGGCTGTTTAGCGGCCGGAAATTAATTTTCTTTACTAATCTTGCGTATATTGCGGCATTGACAAAAGTGAAATAAATCCGCAAAATTCGCGCTCGCTTTTCAAAGCAACATTTTTGCGCCTGTAGCTCAGCTGGATAGAGTACTCGGCTACGAACCGAGCGGTCAGGAGTTCGAATCTCTTCAGGCGCGCCATATAAACTAAAGAAACCTGCCTTGTGCAGGTTTTTTTGTTTATTGGCCCTGGGAAATTATGAGAACGGTGGAGTTCGACGAAATTGCCTGGAGCAATTTCGAATGAGCGTAGCGAACCCGGAGGGCGAGGGCAGGAAGCCCGAGTAATCTCTTCAGGCACTTAGAAACAGCTTTGCTGTTTCATTAAGTATTCCCTGAACGCGCTTCACTTGTTCTGGTCGCGCAACATATTCTATATAAAACGATCATTTCTGCTGGTTATTTTGGTGCAAAACCAATCGGCAAGGAAGAGTTAGTCGAGATTTTCAGAGTATTGTGCTGGCTTCCCGTTAACGGTCACTCAGCATTTCTATTTTCAGATTGCGGTCATTCAGCGGAGTGGGTTTCAGGGTAGTGACTGACGTAAAGGTGTAGATTCTGTTGAAAAACTCCGTACGAGATTTTTCCTTGGAAAAATATCTTAACGA
>CALAZS010000287.1 GCA_937926265.1 uncultured Gammaproteobacteria bacterium | reverse complement strand
AATTTGAATGCTTCACCTTTTGACTCAAATAAATCTTCGCAAAGAGAGATGCTGTTAAGGTCCCAGGCCTCAGAGAATGATGTGAGTATTGTTTATGCGAATCTCGTAGGAGGCCAGGATGAACTGGTATTTGATGGCGGCTCAATGGTTGTCAATTCAAGGGGTGATCTGGCAGCAAAGGCGGGTTATTTCCATGAAGAATTATTAACAGTTAGTTTTGAAGGAGAAAAGCCGGTTTTCCGGGATTTACCTGGCCTGATGCCATCTATTGAAAAAATCTACCAGGCATTGGTTTTGGGTATACGTGACTATGTAACTAAAAACGGTTTTGACGGTGCTGTTCTGGGGCTCTCAGGTGGGATTGATTCTGCCCTGGTATTGGCCCTGGCGGTTGAAGCATTGGGCGCCGACAAAGTCGAGGTGGTTGCCATGCCTTCGATGTATACCTCGGATATGAGCAACGAAGATGCGATTCAACAAGCTCAGAATCTTGGTGTCAAACATTCGGTATTACCGATTGAAAAACCATTTTCAGCTTTTCTGGATTTGTTAGCTGAGGAATTTGACGGGCTAGAACAGGATGTGACCGAGGAAAATATCCAGGCACGATGCAGAGGTATATTGCTTATGGCCATAAGCAATAAAAAACGAAAAATTCTGCTGACAACCGGTAACAAAAGCGAGATGTCAGTAGGATATGCTACCTTGTATGGCGATATGGCAGGAGGTTTTGCACCGATCAAGGATTGCCCGAAATTACTGGTTTATGAACTTGCCCGTTACGTGAACCGAAACAGGGAAATAATTCCAAAGCGGGTCATTACCCGACCACCTTCAGCAGAGCTCAGACCTGATCAAAAAGATACCGACAGTCTGCCGGATTATGAAATTTTGGACGCAATTCTGAGAATGTATGTTGAGGAAGACAAAAGTAAAAAAGAAATCATCGAGGCCGGGTTTGCTCCTGAGACCGTTCAGCGGATTATTCGCCTTGTAGATATTAATGAGTACAAACGACGGCAGGCACCACCGGGGGTTAAAATTACCCGGCGGGCATATGGCCGTGATCGACGATATCCGATGACCAATAAGTTCAGATCAGATATTCTTTAAAATTCTACTCATTTGGCACAATACTGCGTTAAAACCGACCTCAAAATACTCACTTACTTCATGTAAGCTGCGTTTTTTTCAATCGATTTTGCACCCGCAGGGCACAAGACCTTGTCTTGCACTCAAATGAACGAATTTTTAATTATTGCTTAATTAGCATTTGCTTCTTAGTATAAAAGATAAGAACAAAATTAATCTGAGGAAAAATAATGAAAAAAGTCGAAGCAATTATCAAACCTTTCAAACTGGACGAAGTCCGTGAGGCGCTTTCAAATGAAGGTATTACGGGTTTAACAGTATCAGAAGTAAAAGGCTTTGGTCGTCAGAAAGGTCACACCGAACTTTACCGTGGTGCAGAATACGTAGTTGATTTTCTTCCCAAAGTGAAACTGGAAATGGTTATTGAAGATGACAAACTGGATAGCTGTATTGATGCCGTAACTTCAGCGGCTAAAACCGGCAAAATAGGTGATGGTAAAATCTTTGTAACTTCAGTGGATCGAGTGATTCGTATTCGTACTGGTGAAGAGGGTGAATCAGCTATTTAATCTCTTCCGACACTAAATTTACAAGCTTGATGTTTGAAAAATGTTTTTGTGGCGTCTGAGAACATGGATGTTCGAAGTCGAGCGACCATGGACGGGTACAGCGACCACTAAAAATATTTTCTAACCTCAAGCTTTTCTAATTCTCATCCAGTTCCAAATAATCCCAAACCTGTCTTCCTAACGATGGTTCTTCCAGCTCGAGCGGATCCTGAACAAAATTGCCCCTTTCTTCGTTCAATACAAGTACCCTGAGGGTATCTTTGGCAAGCTTATCCTTGCCGAGCTTGGTGTAAGCCTTGATCATTAACTCAAGCGCAGGTTTGACAGAAGGGGTTTTCTGGAATTTTTCCACCACTGCAGCTGCACGGTTGGCTGAGGCGATGTAAGCACCACGCTTGTAGTAATACTCAGCGACGTTAAGTTCATATTTTGCCAGGTTGTTGCGCAGGAAAAGCATGCGTTTTCTGGCATCATCAGCATATTCACTATCCGGGAAGCGCCTGACTAACTCTGAAAAATCCTTGAAAGAGTCCAGGGCTGCACCGGGGTCACGCTGCGAAGTGTCAGTTGGGACAAAACGGGTCAAAAAGCCCAGGCGACGGTTAAAATTCACAATACCTTTCAAGTAAAGCGCATAGGCGACTGCCGGATGACTGGGGTGAAGCTTGATAAAACGGTCAGCTGCTGCCAGGGCAGATTCAGACTCCCCGTCACGGTAGTAGGCATAAGCCAGGTCAAGCTGAGCCTGCAAGGCAAACTTGCCAAAAGGATAGCGGGCTTCCAGTTTCTCATAATAGCCGATGGCTGTCTGGTAATTGCCTTCCCTTAGGTTGGCGCTGGCTTCCGTGTAGAGTTTATTCGCTGACCAGGTCTTGGTTTTATCTTCTTCCTCGGGAAGTAACCCGCAACCGGATAAAAAGAATAACAAAGTGATCAGGACTAGCGCTTTTTTCATCATCCGCATAAATCTGGCAAAAAATAATGTCGCAGTATAACCTGTAGAAGAAAAATTATTAATCTTCATTGTTTTCTTAAGCAATTTACTTGCGCAATTTGAATATAGAGGAAAATTTGCCCGATTCTAAAAAAACCTTTGAGGCAATTGTGCCGGATGATATGTCTGGCATGAGGATCGACCAGTGCCTGGCAAAACTTTTTCCGGATTTTTCCCGAAGCCGTCTGACTGCCTGGCTGAAAGACGGGAAGGTAACCGTTGATGAGGAGATTTTAAAGCCCAAGGAAAAAGTGGCCGGGGGCGAACATATCGAGTTAAATGTTGTTGTTTCTTCAGAAACCGATGTTCAGCCACAGCATATTCCTTTGGATATTATTCATCAGGATGCTCATATTC
>CALAZS010000286.1 GCA_937926265.1 uncultured Gammaproteobacteria bacterium | reverse complement strand
TGCGTGCACCTTTTGCTTGCCGGTATAAGGTAAAAGGTGCCCGTCAGTAAACCACAACCACATGCCAACAAGGCCAGCGCGCAGTTGATAGAGGAAAAAGTCTTTGAGCAACTGGGCTGAAATTTTTCTCTCAGATACCTCATGAAGCCATCGGCGTACTTTTAACTTGGAGGGCACCCGTTTGATCCCCAGTACCAGCCCGGCTTCGCTCTGACGAATGTTTTTAAGCTGTTCAATGGAGCGGATATTGTAGGCGGCCATTAAAATAAATACCATAAAAACCTTGTACTTATCCCCGCAATATCCCATGACCAGCTGCAGCCATTTGTTTTGGGTGATCAACACGATCAGGTACATAAATACACCGGCATAGCGGGTGGTTTTCCAATTATGTTCTTCACTGAAGGGCTGATCTTGCGCCGCCACTGGCACCGTGGTTAAAGGCAGTTCAAGCTGGCTGCTGGCAGCTTCACGCTGCTGTTTGTGAATCTGTTCTACCTGCCTTGCTTTGTTGCCGGTTGATCGGCGCCCAGCATGTCGCCGGCGTTGCTCGCGAAGGCTTTTGCTTCTCGATGGCGAGTAGTTGTGGATTAAGCCCTCGAGACCAAAATACTTGTTTATTTCAACATAATTATGCACTGTCTGGCGGGTGATTCCAAGTGCTGCCGCTAGAGCCTTTTTCTCGGCGCCCATCGCAACGGCTTCGACAACTAAAAGCTTTTTGGCAACCTTATCGGAAAGCTCAATGATTTTTACCAGCGTGTCGCTATGATAAAGAGCAACCTTTGCAGGCGCACTATCACTAAATTTAAGATAGAGCCGATAGCCGATAGGCTTTATAGGTTCATCCTGCACCTGAGCTTTTTTAAATAAAGTAGTTTGCTTCATGATAACCCCATTGCCATTGATTAGGTAAACTCATGGTTATCATAGGAACAAGATGTATTCAATATTTATTAACACAATATATTTATAATTACATTTTATTTATACAGTTAAAATTATAAGTGTCAAATTAATTTGCGGAATCGTCACTGTTCGTGTATAACCAGCCTGTCTGGGAACAACGGATAATGCTATGTTCCGAGATCTGAATTAAGGATTAACAGTCCTTACAATCTATTATGTGCAAACTAATTAATTGCGTTAAAATCTTCTGCAATTTAGAGTATATCAGTCAATAGCTAAAAAATACATTATAAATGGGTGTTAACATCGCCATTATTCCCGCTTACGTTCCGCACCCATTAAAAGCGCAATTAAATAGTTGACACATGATTCGCCATGTGCTACTCTTCTACCTATATTTAATTCGACTCATTACCACAGATTATTTAGGAGAGATACACATGGCTGATACAAATTTTTTGCAACAAACTCGCTGTCTTCATCTTACTCCTGAAAAAGTCCATGACGAACGCTTTCAGGAAGAAAGCGGCTTTTTCGATCCTAAAGATATCGTACAGGTCAAATATGAGTTGCTTCGCTCATGCGAGGTGGAAGGCAACGATGTAGCTTCCGCCTGCAGGCGCTTTGGCTTTTCTAGAACGACATATTATAAGGTTTATGAGGCCTTTATCAAAGGCGGCATTCCATCTCTTATGGGACGTCCAAGAGGCCGCCCTCAGCCTATTAAGCTTAATGAGATTGTGCTCGGTTATTTGATCGCCGAAAAAGCCATGAATCCGAAGCTTTCAGCCTCAAAAATGGTCACTGACCTAATGAATCGATATAACGTACAAATTTCTGTGAGAATGATCCAACACGTCTGGCAACATTATGGTGTATCAAAAAAAAGTTAAATATACACGAAGTTAAAGAATTCGAAGAGTACCAACGTGTCAATAAAGGGGCCTTGGAGACGAAGCCACGAATATCTTTTTTTGAACCCCTTAACCCTACTCAACAATTGTACGAATCTTTGCGTTATATCTCTACAGGCCAAAACGATTTCTTTCATGACGGCCGACAGCTCATCCATCTCAATGGTGGCAGCGAGGCTCTCATGAGGCATTTCCGAAATCAGGGGATGAGTGGACTTCTTGGTTTTAACCACTCGTTCATAGAACAATGCACAACCTGTTCAACCCTTACTATCACCTCTGGAGTAAACCGTGCAACAGTTGGTTCACACACTTGCTATGGTGAATCAAACGTACCCATATTTCGGTGTCCACTCTGCAGGAGACGCTACTCTGCTCGGCACGCTACGGCGCTATGGGACGTCAGGATCAACGAAAAAGATTACTGTCGAATCGCTAAGGCTTTAGCCGAAGGAGTCGGTATTCGGACAACAGCCCGTATCTTCGATGTGGATAAAGATACGGTTTCCCGTTGTGCATTGCGAGCCGGAATTCAATGTCAATTTGTAGATTCTATCTTGATGCATCATCTACACCTCGAAGAATGCCAAATGGATGAGATGTGGTCCTTTGTGTATAAAAAGCAGCACCATTTAGAGCCCTTTGAACAACTTCAAAACGATATCGGCGACATATGGCTCCATGTCGCATTTGAACCGCGCATCAAGATCTTAGTTGCTATAGTTCCAGGTAAGCGCACGTTGGAGAATCTGCGCAAGTTGACTCAAGCGGTCCATTGCAAAAGCGACGGACATGTACCATTATTTACCACCGATGAATATTCTTCATATTTAGACGCCCTGCTTTGGGAGTACGGCCAACTAGCACGGGTCGATCGTGAAGGCCTGGTCGGCCGACCCAGTGAATATTCTTATCTCATTCCTAAACATGCACTCAAGTACGCCAAGGTGAAGAAAACACGTCGCAACGGCAGAATTGAGGCGATAGAGACTGAAATTAGCATCGGCACAAAAGGAAAAGTCAAACAGATAATCGACCAATCACCATGCAGCAAGACCATCAATATCAGCTTTGTGGAACGTAGTAATCTCCATGAGCGTTTAAATAACCGCCGTTTGACACGCAAGACCCTTGGCTTTTCCAAGGCTATGTACATGCATGAAGCTCAGATATGGCTTAGTATGGGCTACTATCACTTTGTAAGGCCTCACTTTTCATTGACAATACCACCCGATGATGGAATAAATTTAATTCAAAGAACCCCTGCGATGGCCGCAGGTGTAACAGATCATATTTGGTCTCTCAAAGAGCTTCTTACATTCCCTAACTGCTATCACGGTTGACAATGTTATGGGGACAACACCAGAATTTTGAATTTCGGCAATTGGGATTTATTTGGTATTTGTGTTTTGTTATTTGAAATTATTTTATTGCTGA
>CALAZS010000285.1 GCA_937926265.1 uncultured Gammaproteobacteria bacterium | reverse complement strand
CTGTAGCGCACAATTGAAAAACCTTTTATTTTCTTTGCAGCATACATGGCTTCATCAGATCTGTGGATTAAACGTTCTGCAGAATCGCTGCTGTCAAATTGATATTCAGACAAGCCGATACTTAATGAACAGTCTTCAACATTTCGTTCATCAAACGTGTTTATAACTCGCTCAGCTATAATGACCGCCTGTTCTTCATTGCATTGAATGAGAATCACACAAAATTCGTCACCGCCCATACGGCAGACAATATCGCTTTCACGCGCAATTTCAGTCAACACTTCGCCAAGCAAAATGAGTAATGAGTCACCTACTACATGCCCTTTTACATCATTCACCTGTTTAAAACCATCCATATCCATGTACATCGAGGTAATGGCATGCTTGTTACGCTTGGCAAGTGAAATATCATGTTTTAAAAAATCATCGAGGGCGCGACGATTGTATAAACCTGTCATTGGGTCTTTTTTGGAAAGCTCTTCAAGTTCCCTGGTTCTTGTTTTAACCTCTTCTTCCAGGGACGCAGCATAAGCTTCGAGCTTGGACTTGGAAATTTCAATCTCGGAAACCAGCGCTGAAATGTAGGTATCAAATACCAGCTGTATATCGAAATTAAGTATCTTATCCAGCGCGCTTAGAATATGTGGAATACTTTCTTTATCATCACAACCCAATGATATCCATTCGACAAGAATCTTGCGAAGCAGCGCCATGGCCGATAAATAGTGCTTGGTTTCAACGCCGATTCGCTTATGCACCAGGCCAATTCTTAATCGGCTGTTTACGTACTCCGAATCATATTTGCCTGAAAACAAGTCAAGTACATATTTTTTCTGGTAGCTTTTGAGCCTGGACAGAGAGTCAGAATCACCAATAATCAGGCCGATTTCATCCACTGCCAACATCTGCAGATAAAACAGCTCAACTATTTCATCAATTTCACTTTCAACAAGGCTTAGAGCTTTTTTTAAATGCGTGACATCTGAAGTGGTAAAATCGAGTAATTTCTTGCGTGCCGATAGCTCAATCTCATGAATACGCATTTGTTCTGCAAGTGATTTATCGGTATAGCGCATATCAATTCACCCTATTGAGCCAGGTTTCTGTTAAGAAGTTGCTCAATACATCTCACCTGCTCTATTTTTTGTAATTGTTTTAACTGTTCCATTCGATCAATCCATGGCTGTCTTTCATTAACGCCGGCCAAATCATCCTGCCCGCACCAGGCATCCGCCACGGTTGAAAAATTTGAGCTACCAAGCATATCAGGTTTTACCCGTTCTTCTTTCATGACATCCTTATCAGGCAATTCATCTTCTTGCCAGATAGGGTTAGGGATAGGGTTAGGAGCTGCCGCTGCCGGCGCCACTTTTTTGCGCAACATTACAGGTTCACTTTGTGATTCTTTCGGAATTTGATTTGCCGGCATTTGATTTGTCCGCATTTCACTTGTCGGCATTTCTCTGGTCGGCATTTCAAAAGCTTCAGACTCTGATGCTTTTCCTGCCTCTTCCAATTGTTCCAATTGTTTTGACTCAGAAGACATTATCTGGTCATGGAGATCCTGCTTAACCGGTGTTTCCTCAACGACTCTGAGTACTACGCCGACACTTAAAACCAGAACCGCCGCAACTGACACCCATCGCGTAAAAAACTTTTTGCGTTCAGCATTACCGGCCTTTTGAGCCGCCCGGTGAATTCGGGCATCGACCATCTGTGAAGGTTCAGCTTTAGTTAATTTGCTATAAAGGCGGCTTAGTTGTTCATCATCATGATTCATCACAACCCTCCAAACCTTTTCTCAGCTTGTTCATCGCATAACGCAAGCGGCTTTTTATGGTTTCGCGTCCACAGTTACTCACCTGGGCAATTTCTTCCAGCGATAAGCCGCTCTCCTGTTGCAACACAAAAGCATCGCGCTGTTCGGGTTTTAAAATCTGTAGTAACGCCAGCAATCTCTCCATGCAATCTTTTAGAAACTGTACATGCTCGGCCAGCACCGTATCAGCTATTTGCTCATCATCAATATCAATGGAGCTACCCGGGGCATCTTGCGGCTTCTGTTGGCGCCAGTGATCTGTCAGCCTGTTACGCGCAATGGTAAATAACCAGGCTAAAAATTGGCCCTGATGATTATAGGCCTGGAGGGATTTTATGACTCGTAGCCAGACATCCTGAAAAATATCATCTGCAACATTCTGGGATTTCACCTGGCGAAAAATATAGTTAAATACCGGCAAACGATAACGCTGATATAACTGATCAAATGCATGGTCATTACCTGCACAATACTGTTCAATCAGCTGGTTATCCTCAAAATCTTTCATTCAAATCTTTTTTACTGTTACCCTTAATATCTATTAACGATATATGTATTAACGCTGGAAAACTTAAAAAGGGGTTAAATGGAAATTTTTAACCACCAATCTTCTTTTTGATACGATTGAAAAAACTGACTTTGCCAGATTCCTTGGCATTGCGGATTTCCCAAAGAATATTGGACGTCAGCATGAGCATGCCCTTGATGGTTTTTACCAGGCTGATTTCCATGCGCAATTCTTCCTGAAGTGCCGGTGAAGGCCACGGGTTTTCCTTCTTGTTTTTACGCATGTAACTTTTTACATTGTCCTGCAGTTTCTGGCGCAGTTCATCGACGATATCGTTTTCAACATCTTCTATTCGTCTTCCACTAAGATTAAAAACCCAGTGTTTGGCCCGTTCCGGAGTCATGAGTTTAAATTCGACACACTCTTTGGTTAGTAGCTCCTGTATTGGCTTTCGCTGAATAGCCAGTTTTTCTTCCATTCGAGCTGACTGCTGCTTGGGAGCTGATTTTTTTCCATTTTTTTCGCGTTCCTGGCGGGCTTTTTCTCGTTCTTCCTTTTCCGCTTTTTTTCGCGCTTCTTCCTCTTTTAGTTTTGCTTCTTCTTCAGCAAACATTGCATCTGAATAGGCAACTGTTTCTGGTGTTGGTTCAGGATCTGGCTCTGGCTCAGATTTTGGCGATGGCTCTGGCCCTGGGGCTGATTCTGCTTGTGGCTCAGGCTCAGGTTCAGGTTCAACAGGAGGCTGTCCATCAACGACGATTTCTATATCCTGATGAAGCTCATCTCTCAGCCTTTCAAGGAAAGCCCTGAGTTCTTTTTCAAGGCCTTTGATATCAGTTCCTTCATTGGCGATCTGCTCGAGGTATTCCCTGGCACGTTTTTCATATTGCCTGATTTGTTTTGGGTCTTTGATACCTTCCCTGGTACAGAACATGAAAACATGGCCTGTCACATTAATTGAAATAAATTGCTTGATCTTGTCGTTTAACATGCCATTTTCCTATCAGGCACTGCTCATGTCAGGTTTAAGGCTTTCCTTGAAAGACTCTTCGGTGGAAGACGCTTCCGAATTAAAGTTTTTGGGTTTAAGCGGTTCATCACTGGGGACCTGCTTAACCATGATCTGCTTGTAATAGTGATTGGCCTGGTGATAGAGCTTATTGACCTTATCAGATGTTGGTCCATGGCTTTGCAGAAAGCCCATAACAGATCGAATATATTTACCAGCCTCATTCCAAAGTCCCTGCTCTGCCAATGCTTTTGCCTCGTTGACATTAAAATCAGAAACCATCTGGCCACGGATATTGCTGATATCCAGTTGGAACTGGTTTTTCTCTGTCGCTGTCATGCCCGTGACCGAGCGTTCATTGTGAAGATAGGTAATCATGTTGGTCATGCCGACAACGTATTGATCAAGCAACTGACGGTTATTGGGTATTGAATAAGGTGTTTCCCCCCGGGATTCTACTGTCTGCAGGGATTGCTGCGCCCTGCTAATCATGGAATCAATATTCTCAACTTTTTTCTGGATATGACGAATGGCCACATAGCGGGCAAAAATTTCCTTGTGCAGCAGAACCTGGATCTTCTTGGGAATGGCGGCACCGTCAACTTTTGCCATAAAGTCTTCAATATCATGGACAGCCCGCAACATTCGACGAATTGTCATTTCCTTCTCGTACTGGTAAGCCTGGTATTTTTGTGCCGCACTTGCCACGAACAACATGAGAAATACCAGAGCACCAATACCCAGGAATAGATGATACTGTTCTGGAATAGCGCCAAACAACGCCTTGCTCCCTTATAATGAATATCCAATATATCGATTAAAATTCGAAAAACTTTAATCTTTACGGCTTATCCTGCCAGTTTTGACCAGCTTAACGGGTTTTTCGGGTCTATGTCTTCCATAAAGGCTACTTTGCGCTGCATTGAAGTTACCTGGTAGACCTTGCCAACCCAGTTTCCGACGACTGCTTCTGCAGTGTCATGCCAGGTGTTATCAATTAACGGCAGCAGGATGGTTTCGGGAAACTCAGGCATTGTTTCCGTCTGGTTACGGCTGCTTTCCAGCACTATACGATACTCATTCAGGATTGCCTTGGCTTTGTCAGTGAAGTAATTATCGGGGAACACGGGATAATCTTCCCTTTCATGAGAGAAGTAACGAATAACCTCGCGCTTGTATTCTTTCAGCAGGCTAATGTAATCATATTCGGGATGCCCCTGAAAAAACACAATTCTGAAGCCATCTTCAGACACCGCCAGATGCACGTCAGCCTCTTTACTTTCAACCAGCACATGCAAGCCAGCCTGTTCAAACTGACACCTGTCAACCTGGTTAAAACGCGAGTGTGGCACATCAAAACGGGTATTCACTTCTGAAATCAACGGGTGAGTGCGCTCAACCACCTCGTGACTGAACACTCCCCAACGCTTAAAGCCCAAAGGCCTGCGCGCCTGGCAATAACGTGATTCAAGCACAGCGTGAGTTGCCAGGCATGAACAAAGCGTTGAAGTGACATTATCGTGAGCCCAGTCAACGATTTTCTTGAGTGGTTCCCAAAATGCATTTTCACTCAGCCTGGGGCCTTCGACATTCGCGCCGGTGATAATCAACGCATCCAGACCCTGGGCTTTTATCTGCTCGAAACTCTCATAAAATTGGTCGATGTGCTGTTTAGCCTTTTCTCCCCTGGGAATTTCTTCGAGTGTAAAAGGATGCATGTAAAACTGCGCTACCTGGTTACTCTGGCCAACCAATCGGTAAAACTGTCTTTCCGTCGCTTCCAGGGCACCGTCAGGCATCATGTTTAACAACCCGACATGCAGTTCACGGAAGTCCTGTTGCAGCGCCCGGTCAGGCGGCAACACGGTCATTCCCATCGCTTCCAGGCGGCTGAATGTTGGCAGTTTTGAATGGGCTATTAATGGCATAACGTCATTCCGCTTGCGCGATTACCTCTTTAACAAGGGTCAGGAAATCCTCTTCGGTTTTGACCTGGGCAACCCGTTCTGAAGAAACACTGTATCCGTATTTTTTAGCAATTGCCTCGTATCGCGGAATTCGCGCATAAAACAGATGCGGAAATACCCAGCGGGAAAACTCATCAGGATCTATCTGTGCTGCATACTGCATGTTATTTTCCTGCAGATATTTTTCCAGGTATTCATCAAGAAAGGCTTCGCGGTAATAAAGTGGTTTGGGTTTCGAACGTGCCCTTTCAATCACATCCCGCTTGTTCTGCTCTGTCGCTTCGATATACAAAATCAATGTGTTTTCTGCAAGGGTTTCAAACACATAGTCATCATCAATTTCACACAGGCTGCCACCGGCATCGTTAATGAAATTTGTGTAACCATATATATGATGCGCCTTTTCAATAAATTCCGGCACATCCAGCATGGTCCTGCGTTCCGCCTCGTAAAACATGCGCTGACGCTTTTTAAACAGGTCCAGCGGCACGCCCATTTTTTCCGGATCCCCCAGTTTTCCGAGGAAAGTGGAAACCGGGTTGAGATTATTAAAGGTGATGTTATTACCAATGAAAATGGAATCTGAACGCAACAGGTCGCGCAGGAAAGGCACCTGCATCGCCTGCAGTTTTATATTGTCGATAATGGCTTCATCCAGGTAACGTGTACCGATACGGTAATCACCGGAAAAATGGAACCAGTTCTGCTGTCTCAGGTTCATTGACAGGTGTGTTTTACCTACACCTGACATACCCAGCAGGGTAATTGCCTTGTGTTCCCATTGATCAAATTCTTCAACTGAAAGTTTCAATTGCTACTCCATTTGAGCCAGTTAT
>CALAZS010000284.1 GCA_937926265.1 uncultured Gammaproteobacteria bacterium | reverse complement strand
CATTCTCTACTGAAATTACCAGTAACACCGCGTTGGTTTCGATGATCCTGCCGGTTATCTATGCACTTGCAGTCGATACAGGCCTGAACCACCAGTTGTTTCTGATGGTGGCAACAATCTGTGCCAGTTATGCATTCATGCTGCCTATTGCCACGCCTCCGAATGCCATAGCCATGAGCAGCGGCGTGATACGTATAAAGGACATGATAGCCAGGGGATTCCTGTTTAATATTGTTGGCATTTTGACGATATCCGTGTTCGCGTTTTTCTACTGGAGAGGCTTTTTCTAGGCCGTATCAATTTTCGTATTGGGTGAAGGATATCCCGTTAATCCGTCATTCCCGCTTAGGCGGATATCTCTAAGGCATGTTTATTTAAATGACATGATCAAATTACTAATGCTTTTTCTGCTGAATATCAGAGTGTTCTTATAAACCGGTTGAAATGATCAAAAAGCTGCCAGATTGAGATTTTGGGCTATCGGGCTGGAACTGCAGATGAGCTGACATTAGTTAAATTTGAATTAACTCCATTCCATTGTGAATTAGCCTAGAGCTTGCTTTCCTAAGCCAAGCTTTGACTCGATACCAATATCCTATAAAGCGCACTATCTTGGGTCATCTTGCCGCACAATAATTGGGCGATTATTTTCTAACTTAGTAACTAAATCAAAAATTTAGCACCAGTATAAGCGCATAATTTGCGGTCCTTTTGTGCAATAGCTAATTTTGGCGTAATTATTACCTATCCATATTAATGTTTTGGCCCAAAAGGTTTCAAGTAAAGGATAATCCGAGGGTCGATTCAGATTCAGTCTTTTCATGAAAAAATACAATAATATGACTTATCGGTAATTTTTCCTAAAGTATGCTGATCCATGTTCGATATATTTTATATTGCTAATCGAATGAGGCTCAAGGATTAGCTGGTTTTTTTGTTTTATTAAGATATATGGAACATTTATGAACCTACAAAACCTTAGTGTTAAATCAAAATTGATAGCTGGTATTGGCATACCAATATTATTGATGATCCTCGTGGGAGTAATCACCTATTCAAATTTACAATCTATGAAAAACACTAGTCATTGGGTGACACACACACATAATGTGTTGAGTGTAGCTGATGGTATTGTAGGCTCTGCTGTTGACATGGAAACTGGAATGCGCGGATTTCTACTGGCGGGTAAAGAGGAATTTCTTGAGCCTTATAATAATGGTGAGAGAAAAACATACGAACAACTTACTAGCTTGCAGCAAACCGTCAGCGATAATCCTCCACAAGTCAATCGGCTAAAGGAAGTAGAAAAAACACTCAAAGAATGGCAGCAAAATATTACTGAGCCAGCTATAGCTTTACGCCGTACAGTTGGTAATGGCAAGACGATGGATGATATTGCTGCCCTAGTCGGTGAAGCGAAAGGCAAGCAATATTTTGACACGTTTCGTGGACTCATGGCTGAGTTTAAAGACATTGAAGAGCGACTCATGGAAGAACGTAAAAAAGCGAATGTAAATACTGTAGCCAATACTGAAACTATCATCATAGCCGGCGTCTTTATTTCTTTGTTGATCGGTATTTCAGTGGGTTTATACATCGTCCGCGATCTGATTAGTCAGCTTGGAGCTGAACCTGTGGTAGTCAATGCGATCACTAAAAGGATTGCTGAAGGTGATTTGACCGTTGAGTTTGATTCCGAGGTATCCGAAACAAGTTTATATGGAGCCATGCGAAACATGACTGAAGGTCTGCGAAGCATGGTTTCAAATATTCAGAATACTGCTTCTCAGTTAGCTACAGCTGCTGAGCAGACCTCATTGATCGCTGAACAAACCTCTAAGTCGATTGACACCCAAGTCAATGAGACTACCCAGGTGGCAACAGCCATCAATGAAATGAGCGCTACAGTTAAAGATGTTGCCAGTAATGTAGCTAATGCTGCTTCTGCTTCAGAAGAAGCTAATGGCCAGACTTATGAAGGTCGAGAGGCTATGACACAGACTGTTAACCATATGCATGAGTTAAACACAGATGTTGAACAGGCGGCCCAAGTGATACAGGATTTAGAGAAAAACACTAGCGAAATAACTTCGATTGTCGAAGTTATCAAGGGCGTGGCTGAGCAAACTAATCTGTTAGCACTCAATGCAGCTATTGAAGCTGCGCGAGCTGGTGAGCAAGGCCGAGGTTTTGCGGTTGTCGCTGACGAAGTGCGTACTCTTGCTGAGCGAACACGTGAATCTACTGAAGAAATCAATCAGATGATTGAAAAGCTTCAGTCAGGAGTGGGTAGAGCAGTCTCTGTGATGAGTCAAAGTCAAAGCAAAACAAACGAGGCAAGTGAACAGGCTTTAAAAACCGATGAAACTTTAAAATTGATTCAGGTAGCTATATCAAGTATCAATGATATGAATACTCAAATTTCCAGTGCTTCTGAGGAGCAAAGCGTAGTCGTAGAAGAAATTAATCAGAATGTCGTTATGGTTCATGATATGGCAGAACAAACAGCAGTTGGTGCTCGCCAATCAGCGTCTACAGGCGCTGAATTATCAAGATTAGCCCAAACACTGCAAGGCATGATGTCGCGTTTTAAAATTTAGGATTTTTCAAAGTACATGGATACTAATCACTTTGATTTTGATTATTGGTCATCGCTTAATAAAAATAATCGATCTCTTTTTGAAAAAGAAAGGTCTAAATGGATCAGAGAATTGATTTCCAATGCGCATGGCTCTCGCAGACGATTGGAAGGGCTTCAATTTAAAATTGATTTGGAAAGGGAAAAGTCAAAAAATCCCATGGCGGCTTGTGTTCGTTTATCCAACCTGATGATGGCGAAATTTCATAGTGAATTTGTCACCGTAATAAATCATGGATCAAAGGGATTGAATAAACAATCCAATAATGATGCTCCACAGCAGAAAGCATCTGAAACTGTATCTGCCAATACGAATGTTCATTATCTTTTTGAATAGATATCATTTTACAAATGATCAGAGAACATTAATGTCGGCTTTATACTGTGGATTCAACCAGTCGATGCAACATCCTCCTCTCTAAACTTAGAGATTAGATGTTGCATCGACTGGTTGAATCC
>CALAZS010000283.1 GCA_937926265.1 uncultured Gammaproteobacteria bacterium | reverse complement strand
CCCATAATGAATATCCTGGATTGTACACTAGATGCAGATGAGAGTCATACACTTTGCTTCTTAGGGGAAAAAGAATCTTCGATGCGGTTTTCAAAATCTCTATATAAACATATCGAATCAAAAGCAGTGCCCAATGGCAAACTGGCATTGGGGGTTCGACCGGAGGCAGTTCGACTCGCCAGACAGGCAAGAGAAAACTACATTAAATCAGAAGTCCACGTCATTGAACCCTTGGGACCCTATGACATCGTTGATCTCAAGGTTAGCGGGCAACACATGCGAGTCAAGGCCGCTTCTAACTATATTCAAAAGCCCGGGGATGCGGTTTGGATTCAGCTAGACGAGAAAAGGACACATTTTTTTGATCAAGAAAGCGGCAGGTCTTTGAATTTTTAACTATCAGAGGTGTAAGGTGGCGCACATAAAACTGGAAGACCTAACCAAACGGTTCGGCCGTGTTACTGCTATAAAAAGACTGAATCTCGAGATTCACGATAAAGAATTTTTTGTCCTTTTAGGCCCGACTGGCGCCGGTAAAACAACTACTCTGCGGTGTATTTCCGGTTTGGAAAAACCGAATGATGGTAGCATCTATATAAACAAACAGAATGTTGATGGCCTCGGACCGGCGGAAAGAGATGTTGCACTGGTTTTCCAGTACTACTCATTGTATCCTCACTACACGGTCAAACAAAACCTCGAATTTCCGCTAAAGTCTAAAATCAGGAATTTTACCGCTCAGGAGATTAACCAAAGGGTAACAAAGGCGGCTAAAACGCTCCAAATTGACCATTTACTGAGCCGCAAAACCGATAAGCTTAGCGGTGGCGAGATGCAAAGAGTCGCAATCGGCAGGGCTATCGTAAGGGATCCGAAAATTTTTTTAATGGACGAGCCTCTTTCAAATTTGGACGCAAAATTGCGAGAAATATTAAGATCCGAATTAAAAGGCCTGCAGATGAATCTGGGTGCCACGTTTCTCTATGTAACACATGACCAGGTGGAGGCCATGACCATGGGGGAGCGCATCGGAGTGCTTCACAAAGGCAAATTACTGCAAATTGGAACTCCATATGAGGTGTACAACAGCCCCGTCAATAGATTCGTAGCTGAGTTTGTCGGAACCCCGACGATGAACTTATTCAGCAGTACTGTTCATGATAGCCGTCTGATAGTTACCAGAGATAAATTCGAAATCAAGCTTACCCAAAAGACGCTAAATCGTCTTAAAGGATTTGATGGAGAAATCGATATCGGTATCCGATCTGAAGACATCACTCTTTCTGCCGAAAATGGTATTGAAGCAAGAATTTACGGTATCGAAAATATGGGAATGGCAAAAATCATTACCCTAAAATTAGCAGACTTTCTTCTGAAAGTGACTGTTGATGCAGATATCAGCGTCCAACTCGATACGATAATTCGATTTCAAATGAATCAAGACAAACTCCACTTTTTCAATAAAGCGACAGGAGAAAATCTTCAGGTACTTTAATTCAAGAAAGGGGGTGTTTAAATGAAATATGGAATGAATTTGCTACTTTGGGCAGATGACATGCATGATGATATGATGCCATTGTTGGAGAAAATAAAGCTGATAGGCTTTGATGGCGTAGAGGTTCCTGTTTTTGATCTCGATATTGAAAAGTGGCAAAGTTGGGCTAAACGTTTAGATGATCTCGGCCTGGAAAGAACTGCAGTGACAGTTTGTGATGAAGAGGCGAATCCGATCAGTCAAGATCCCTCTGTTCGTTATCAGGGTGTGGACACTTTGAAAAAGACATTGGATTGCTGTCAGGCTCTGGGGGCTTATGCTCTTGTCGGGCCCCTGCATTCCGGTCTGGGCGTGTTCAGCGGCAAAGCACCGAGTGAACACGAATGGGAATGGGGTGTTGAAAATTTGAAAAAAGTTTCAGAACATGCGGGCCAATGTGGTGTAAAATTGGGCATTGAATTCCTTAATCGTTTCGAAACCTATTTCCTCACTTGTGCCGCCGATGCTGCGAAATTTGTTAAGGCAATAGACCATCCGAGCTGTTGTATGATGTATGATACCTTTCATGCCCACATTGAAGAAAAAGATGTTGCGGATGCGATTCGTTCTTGTGCTGAACATCTTATTCTTGTGCACACCTCGGAGAATGACCGCAGCACACCGGGTAGCGGTAGTGTGAACTGGGGAGCTACTTTTGATACATTGAGGGAAGTCGACTATGATGGATGGCTCACAATAGAAGCTTTCGGCCAATCACTCGAAGATCTGCTTGCCGCTACAAAAATTTGGCGTCGTATGTATGAGACAGAAGATCAACTGGCAAGCGATGGCCTTAAATTCTTAAAGGAAGAAGTTGCTAAGCGGTGGTAAGCAAACTTGAGGAGGAAACCTATGAGTGACAAAATAAACATTGCCATTGTAGGTCTTGGATTTGGTTCCGAGTTTATACCGATATATCAGCGACACCCCAATGCAAACATGCATAGTATTTGTCAACGCACCGAAAGCAAACTCAATAGGATTGGCGACTCCTTTGGAATTGAAAAACGCTACACCGATTTCGATGAGCTTTTGAAAGATCCGGAAATTGATGCCGTTCATATCAACACACCGATTCCCGACCATGCCCCCCAATCCATCAGGGCGTTGGAAGCTGGTAAACATGTTGCATGCACCGTTCCAATGGCAACAACGGTAGAGGAGTGTAAAAAAATTGTTCAACTCAGTCGAGAAACAGGCAAAAAATATATGATGATGGAAACCGTGGTTTATAGTCGTGAGTTCTTATTCGTAAAAGATTTGTATGAAAAGGGGGAACTTGGAAAAATTCAATTCTTACAGGCAAGTCATCAGCAGGATATGGATGGATGGCCGGATTACTGGCCGGGTTTACCGCCGATGCATTATGCGACCCATTGCGTGGGTCCATGCCTGGCGCTGACGGATGCAATGGCAGAATATGTGTCTTGTTTCGGATCCGGGGCCATTCGCGATGAACTGATTCCAGAGTACAATTCGCCATTTGCCGTCGAAACCACTCACATTAAACTCAAAGACTCTGATTTGTGTGCGCGTATTTATCGCTCGCTTTTTGACACAGCCCGTCAATATCGAGAAAGCTTCGATGTTTATGGCAGCAAAAAAGCTTTTGAGTGGCCTCTCATTGAGGGTGAGGATCCCGTCATTCATACTGCTAAAAAACCGGAGCCGGATATTCCTGAGTATGTAAAAGTGCCGGATTATGCACATCTGCTGCCGGAGCCGATTCAGATGTTCACGACAAAAGGCGTTTATGATTTAGATGAACACCAGCATCTTTCCTGCACCCAAGGTGCTGGTCACGGAGGTTCGCATCCGCACCTGGCGCACGAATTTGTAATGAGTCTGGTGGAGGACCGTGATCCATTCCCAAATGCAGCGCAATCGGCAAATTGGACTTGTGTGGGTATTTTAGCGCATGAATCGGCCTTGAAAGGTGGGGAAGTCATTAAGTTACCGGAGTTCTAATGACCAACGGACCTTAAATCAAGGCGTCGCCGCATGATAAGCGAAAAGCAAAGTTTCGGTTACACAGCTCATGGTGAGCAAGCAGATCTTTACCGCCTGACGAATAACTGTGGAATTGATTTGGCCATTACAAACTACGGCGCCACCCTTGTTAAGCTGCGTGTTTTGGATCGAAACGAAAAAAAAGCTGATGTTGTATTAGGTTACGATTCACTCACTGATTATCTAAGCCATAATTACTATCTCGGCGCGGTTATTGGTCGCTATGCGAATCGGATTGCTGGAGGATCATTTCTACTTAAAGATCAGCAATATCACATAGTGAAAAATGATGGTGAAAATCATCTCCACGGTGGAATTAAAGGTTTTGACAAAGTCATTTGGCAGGTTGAAGAATTTCGAAACGCCGGTAGTATCGGGCTCAGACTTTCTTATTTCAGCCGCCACGGCGAAGAAGGCTATCCCGGTAATCTCAATGTGACGGTGGTTTATACGCTATCCATCGATAATTCATTGAGAATCGATTATTTTGCCGCGACGGATCAGTTGACGATCGTTAATTTGACACATCATTCTTATTTTAATCTGGCAGGGGAAGGCTCCGGTGAAATATTGGATCACGAGCTCAGGATCAATGCGGACCTGTTTACTCCGGTTAAAAGAGATCTGATACCGACCGGCGAACTGCGGAGTGTAAAAGGCACCCCGTTGGATTTTATCCAGCAAGTACCAATTGGTACCCGGATCGATCACTCTGATGAGCAACTTTTCCATGGTGAAGGTTATGATCACAACTGGGTGCTCAATCAAACTGAAGGTAAACCAACATTCGCTGCCAAAGTTTATGAACCCGTAAGTGGCAGAATTATGGAGATTTATACGACAGAGCCGGGCCTACAATTTTATTCGGGTAATAAAATACAACGAACTGTTGTGGGCAAGAGCGGTCATGAGTACCGCCGGCGACATGGTTTCTGTCTGGAACCTCAGCATTTTCCGGACTCGCCGCATCAACCTAAATTCCCCTCTGTGATGCTGGGTCCTGATAAGCAATACCGGCAAACATCTATTTATAAGTTCTATGTTTAATGATTAAAAAAATATTCTTTTTCACATCACGATACAATAAAGCTAAATTCGCCGCAAAGGGAGCAAAAAATGGAAAAATTTTTCCCAGATTTACCACAGACAATACCGTTTGAGGGGCCTGAGTCAAAAAATCCTTTAGCTTTTAAGTACTATTTACCGACACAAGGCGTAGGCCAAAAAACGATGGAAGAACATTTGAGGTTCTCGGTTGCCTATTGGCATACCTTCAAAGCGACAGGTCTGGATCCTTTTGGCGCCCCGACTTTTAACAGGCCCTGGATAAAGGCCGAGACCCTCTTGGAAAAGGCTGAATTGACCCTGCGAGCTGCATTTGAGTTTGCTCAAAAATTAGGGGTTCCTTTTTACTGTTTTCATGACCGGGATCTCGCTCCCGAGGGAGAGACATTTGCAGAATCCTGCAAGAATTTAGAAATTATGGTGGAGAAGGCGAAACGTATGCAGGAGGAAACCGGTATCAAGCTGCTTTGGGGTACTGCTAATCTATTTGGTCATCCGCGGTACGCCCACGGTGCAGCGACAAATCCTGATGCCCATGTTTTCGCTTATGCTGCCGCTCAGGTGAAGCATGCGATTGCAGCTACCAAAGAACTAGGC
>CALAZS010000282.1 GCA_937926265.1 uncultured Gammaproteobacteria bacterium | reverse complement strand
CTGGATCACATGCTGTGTAAGGCCGCCGATTTCTATGAAGAAGAAGTCGACAATGCAGTTGATAACTTAAGCAGCCTGATGGAACCGATAATTATGTCATTCCTTGGTGTCGTCATTGGTGGTTTGGTTGTGGCAATGTACCTGCCAATCTTCCAGATGGGTGGTGCTATCAAGGGAGACAACTAAGCAATCATCACTATGGAGCTTATCTGGTTCCTGCAGGAAAACAATGTCGTTTTCCTTGGAATAATTTTTATTTTCGGCCTGGTTATTGGCAGTTTCCTTAATGTAGTTATCTATCGGCTGCCATTGATAATGGAAAATCAATGGAAGTCGGAATGTCAGGAATTCCTGGAAATTCAATCAGGTGAATCTTCAGATACCAATTTAACCCTCTCAACCCCGGCATCTTCGTGCAGAACCTGCGGACATCAAATTCGCGCCTGGGAAAACATACCTGTCATTAGCTACCTTTTTCTCAGGGGTAAATGCTCAAACTGTCAGAGCAGCATTTCAATAAGATATCCATTAATAGAAATGGCGAGCGGGCTGGCCTCAGTTGCTGTTGCGCATCATTTTGGTGTGAGCTGGCTAACTGTGGCAACGCTTTTGCTGACTTATGCCCTGATAGCGTTAAGCATGATCGATTTTGATCATCAGATCTTACCGGACAACATCATCTACCCTGTTCTATGGCTGGGTTTATTGATGAGTATTCCCGGCTTACTTACCGATATGCAGTCTGCATTGGTCGGGGCTGCTGCGGGTTATTTATCGTTATGGTCTGTGTTCTGGCTTTTTAAACTACTTACCGGCAAGGAAGGCATGGGCCATGGTGATTTTAAATTATTGGCTGTTTTTGGTGCCTGGCTTGGCTGGCAATACCTGCCTCAAATAATTCTACTCTCTTCACTTGTTGGTGCCGTTATCGGCATCAGCCTGATTCTGTTTTTAGGCCGTGACCGCAATATTCCAATTCCTTTTGGTCCTTACCTGGCCATTGCCGGCTGGATTTCCTTACTCTACGGCGAGGAAATAAACAGCATGTATTTACAGTTTGCCGGGATTGTATAATACAAATCATGTTTTCTGTTGGACTAACCGGTGGTATTGGCTGTGGAAAAACCCTGGTCAGTGACTATTTTTCAAAGCTTGGAGCCCATATCATTGATACAGATATTATTAGCCGTGAACTTGTCAAACCCGACACTAAAGCTCTCAAGCGGATAATTACCGAGTTTGGGGATGACTTTCTGCAGAAAGACGGCCACCTGAACAGGAAAAAACTTCAAAAACATATCTTTGAGAATCCTGAAGCTAAAACTTTTCTTGAGAAACTCCTTCACCCCTTGATTCTGGAAACAGTCAATAAACGGCAACAGGATATCAACGCAGCATATTGCATTGTTGTTATTCCACTCCTTGTTGAAAGCGGTCTTGAGTTTAATATCAACCGAATTCTTGTTGTCGATTGTTCCGTAGAAACCCAAAAACATCGGGTTTTACAAAGGGACAACATGACAGAATCAACTTTTGAGATGATCTTCAGCCAGCAGGCTTCCAGGCAAGAACGACTGGCAGTTGCTGATGACATCATTGTTAATGATACTGGTTCTGGTAATGGTATCGGGAATGATATTGGCAGGGTTTATAGTCAAATAAATGTGCTGCATGAAAAATACCTTAGACTGGCATCTTCAGCCCCTCAGTAAACACCCTATTAGTAAATGTATTGAAAACTGTTAATATTTAAAAATTAACAGAAGAAACAGGAAGTTTCTTATGTTTCAGTACAGACTATATTATCTTTACCTTACCCTGGATCTAAACTTGGATCTAATCCTGGATTTAAACTGGAATAACGAGCGCATTTTACCGTGACTGACCTTATTACTTTCGAATACCCTTTACACGAAAGAAGTCGCACACTTTTGCGCCTGACTCACTGTTTCAACCAGTTTGATTACCATATTGACCATCAATCGCCCTGGGAAACACGAGCTGCCATGTCTGCGATGCTGGATATTTCATCAATTCTGGCCCGTGCGGATATTAAGTCTGACCTTATCAAGGAAATGGAACGTCAATCAGTTCTGCTTGGTAAAATGCGTCAAACCCAGGGGGTTGATCCTACTGCACTCGCAGAAATTCTTGATCAGCTGAATATCACCATGACAAATCTGCATAGTGTCGGTGGACAGTTGGGAAAACAGATTCGAGACCATGAGTTTCTTAAATCAATTCTGCAGCGCGGCAGCCTACCTGGAGGTGATTGTGATTTTGATTTACCACTTTACTATCACTGGCTGGAAATGCCATACCATGACCGTAAACAACAATTGCTTGACTGGATTCAAACAGTAACACCGTTACGCAATGCCGTGGATTTATTACTGCATTTAACCCGCGGCAGTGCTGTGCCTCGTGAAGAAATTGCTGAAAATGGTTTCTTCCAAAAGACTGTAGATGGTAATGTCACCGTTCAACTTATCCGCATTGAACTTTCTAAAAGTCAGCATCTATACCCTGAGGTGAGCGGTAGCAAGCATCGTTTTAATATCCGTTTTATTGAAGCTTTACCACTAGAACATCCCCAGCAAACTCAGCAACATATCAATTTCAATCTTACTACCTGTGTCATGTAATCTGATGCTTACTGTTAATTGCCCTACCTGTCAGACTATTGTTGATTGGGATGATGAGTCTCAATGGAAACCATTTTGTTCAGAACGGTGCAAATTGATCGACCTGGGTGACTGGATAGATGAAAAGCATAAAATTGTCGATAAGGATGATAAGCAGGAGTATTTGATACCTGATAATGGACTCCCACTTTCACGGGATTGACATAATAATCTGGGTATTCTGTAGAAAGTTTAAATAAGCTTAAATAATTGGCACTGGATAGTCGGCTACCATTACCTTTTCACCACGCTCTATCTTGACCCGTAACTTCCATACCGTTTTATGATTCCTGGGTAACTGCATATCACTGCTCCAGGTATCAGGCTCACTAAACCTGATGGGTAAATTCTCAACCTGGTACATTGAAGATTCTGGCTCAAAAGACAATTTAACAATCGATTCATGACTGAGTGGCTGTCCAGCAGAACGAACCAGTATCCGCTCCCAGCCTTTATTGATTTCAAGCTTCACCACTATCGCATAATCCGGAGCAAAAGCTGCGCAGGGCGCCTTTAACAAATCACAATCTGTTTCTGTACGAAGTAAAAGATACTCACGGTCATCAACTGGCTGGTTATTTTTATAACGTTGACCAACCTGTCCCCAGCTCAGTATCAGCCCGGCAGCCATCAGCATGAAAAAGTACCATGCCTTGTTCCATTTTGGATCGTATCTTTTTTTAGCCCGTCTCAAAGGTCTTTCCAAAAATGGCTGATTGCAGCAATTCCCTGTGCCCCAAATTTATAAGAATCCTTTATATGGCCGGGTGACATACCGCCAAGTGCGTAAACTGGAATATTTACCCGATCAACAATTTCTTCAAAGGCCTGCCAGCCCAAAGCAGGCTCTCCAGGATGACTTTGAGTTTCCATAACCGGTGATAACATGGCAAAACTTGCACCAATTGTTTGTGCCTTTAATAGACTTTCAAGTGAGTGACAGGAAGCACTGATTAAACCTTTGGAAGCATCAAAGTCAGTTGCTTGCGCAAGACCTGACTCAGTAAGATGAATTCCATGAACAGGCAGATTAACTTTATTTTGTTCATGCAAAATTAGCTTGGCTCCAAAATTATCACAGCGCTCAAGAAATTCCTGAATCAGTTCTTCATGCGTCATTCCCTGCAGTGATTTAACCCGATACAGGAACAGTTTTTCTTCTTGATTCAGCAACTGCTCAAGACGATTAAGCACAGCTTCAGGCTGTTCTATTTTTGATGGCGTGATAACGTAATGGGAAGGTAATTGAATAGCAGAAACAATCGGCTTATCTGCCGCGGGCATTGAATAATTAATAAGCGCTTCAGGAGCAACCCATTTTAATGGCTGGCTTTCATTGGCTATAACCTGCCCCTGCCATTGCTCAATAAAATGAACATCAAGCAAGACATGCCTGTCACCATAATCATGTTGTATCTTAATTAAAGGACGACTGAGCAGAACCTGAATATCAAGTTCTTCCTTAATTTCCCTGATCAAACCTTGCTCGACAGTTTCACCTTCTTCGAGTTTGCCACCGGGAAACTCCCACAGCCCTCCCTGATGTGTATTTGCGGCCCGTTGTTGAATCAAGATTTCATTGTTTTCATTACGGATGACCGCAACGGCAACATGTACTATTGATTCAGATGGTGATCTATTATTTGATGACCTAATTGTAGACATATCAGGTGCGATACTCGGCATTTATCTTGACGTAATCGTATGACAAGTCGCAGGTTAGAACAGTTGCTGATTCGGGGCCACGATCCAGGTCTACCCTGATTAAAATTTCCTTTTCATTCATCGCCGCTTGTCCCGCTTCTTCTGTATAAGAACCGGCAACACCACCATCTTCAACGATACAAACATTACCCAGGTAGATACGAATCTTATCGATCTCAAAGTTTTCAATTCCTGCCCGTCCAACGGCTGCAAGGATTCGTCCCCAGTTCGGATCCGAGGCAAACAGGGCTGTTTTTACCAGCGGAGAATGGGCGATGGTAAAACCGACCTGCCTGGCTTCTTCTGTTGATTTTGCCTGGTTAACTTCGATAGTCACCAGCTTGGTTGCACCCTCACCATCAAGCACGATTTTACGGGCCAGTTCCATACAAACTTCGGTAAGCAGTTCACTGAAAGCACCAACTGCCGCTTTATCATCATGGCTGATTTTCAGATCACCTTTGCCACTGGCAACAAGTACACAGGCATCATTGGTTGATGTATCGCCATCAACGGTAATGGAGTTAAATGAAGGGTTTACAGCTTCGGAAAGACATTTTTGCAGGAGATCCTGATCAATTTCAGCATCTGTTGCGACATAAGCCAGCATGGTTGCCATGTTTGGATGTATCATGCCGGAGCCTTTTGAAATGCCGGTTATGCTTACCAGCTTTCCATCTACCCGAACCTGTTTCGATACTATTTTTTCAACTGTATCCGTTGTCATGATGGCCTTGGCAGCAGCCAGCCAGTTTGACTCATCAAGTTGATTAACAAGGCCTGGCATAACAGCCGCGAACTTTGCTG
>CALAZS010000281.1 GCA_937926265.1 uncultured Gammaproteobacteria bacterium | reverse complement strand
ACACTCGGTGGTGCCGAGGTAATTTCATCGAGAAACAGGATGCCTTTTTCACCGTGACGTTCTGCGTTTGGCAGAATTGAAGGGGTGGCCCAGTCGACCTGGTTTTCGGTACGAAAAGGAATACCTCTTAAATCACTGGGTTCCATTTGTGACAGGCGGATATCAATCACCTTAACCCCGTATTTGTCTGCAATCTCAGCAATAATCTGTGATTTTCCGACACCAGGCGGCCCCCAGAGCATAACCGGCGTGTGGTGGCCCTCATTGGTACTGGTAAATTCCCTGTCTAAAATTGTGGTTATTTGCGCTGGACGCATATATCATTCACCGTTCTATTGATTTTGTGTTGGTAATAAAGAGTTTCTAGCATGATTCTTTAGCGCCGCGTTTTCAACACAGTCCTGTTGGGGTTAAGTAAATAACTTTAATTTTTTGTGGCGTTTATTAGAAAAAACTTGTATTCTAGCCGACGTTTTTTCACCGGCACATTGAATGTTTATTTTGCTTTAACAGTAAACGGGCATTATCAATTTGCTTCAAGGACTAATTTCGAGTTTAAAACTCATTTTGTTAATTTTAAGGTAAGACTTCGGAGATCCGGATTATGAACCAGACTTATTATGACGCAGTAACTAAGATGGAAGAGATGGGTGTTGATGATGAATACATCCAGGGTTGGCAGGCCGGATTCCTGCAAAATCCGATGCGTGAAGAACAACGTGTAACTGAGCCTTATGAAGCCGGTTATTCAGATGGCGAAGAAAAATCAGAAGATAACTTCGGCAATTGGGTTAGCAAATAATCCAGAGCAAAATTCATAAAAAAGGCGGGTTAATCCCGCCTTTTTTATTTTGACCTGTTTCATTCAGGTCCATTCCTTTAAACCCACTGACTCAAGCTCAGTTATTCAAACAGGTTGTCTATTGCACGGGTCAGTTGCTTGACGACATCGGGTCCGTCTTTATCCATCACCTGGTCGATTACCCAGCGGTTTTCTCCGTCATCACCCATAATCATCTGCATGCAGTAGCCAAAGTGCCTTAAAAAAGGATAGCTTGGACCATCATCTGTGTAATTTAATTCTGAGTAGTCTTCGCCACGGGCATTGAGCCTGGATACGAAATCACCTATGTGATCATCTTCACCGAACAGTTCTATGCTGTTTCCGTAGACGTGGGCGGCAAGTTTCTTGGTAACCGCATAGATCATTTCCTGGCGTTTTTCGTCCTCCATCCCGTAACGTAAGTTGGCGAGACGGTCAGTGATGTTAAGCTGAAAAATTACGTATTCAAGAATAACGTCCATGCGTTGTCTGTCGTCCTGGTAGACGAAGTCTTCACCGTGCAGTGTTATCGCCTTGTCTTTGGCTATGCGCCAGATAATATAGGCAACGGCGCCGGCAATTTCTTCCAGCGAGCGTTCCTGTTCGTCATCATGCCAGTGGCTTTTTATTCGTAATGCCATACTCTTTCCAAATGAATTTTATAAAATAACAACAGGTATTAACGCTTAATTCAGCAGACGCTGTGAATACTTCCCTGTAAGCTTGTCTTCGTCATCCATGACTCAGACACTGCTGCATTAAGGTTAATTACCTGTTTTATGATGTAATTTTCACACAACACAGGATTTAATAAAGTGATAGATTATGTGACTTTAGTAAAGTGTGGTTAGTATGCCTTTCTCAAAGTGTCTACAGCAGGGATGCTGTAGTCAAGCCTGCATGGATGCATTTACGGCGTCTTTGAGAAAGGCATACTAATCATACCCATATACCAAACGAAATTAGCATTATGGCAGCAGAATTTTCAGAAGAGCGGCAGGTGGTTCCATTAAAAACCATCAGTGAAGTTAAACCCAATACCTTTATATTTGAACGCCCTGGCGCTTTACCGCTGGATTTTTGTGATGAAGTCATCCAGCGCTTTGAAGCTTCAGAACATTATCAGCGCAAAGGTGTAATTGGTCAGCGCGGACAGCAGGAATCCAGCATCAAACAGACCATGGACCTGGTTGTCAGTGACAAGCAGGACTGGAGCGATATTGACGAGGTGTTTTTTAAGACAACCGCTGCGGCGATGAACGAATTTTGTCGTTCCTATCCGTACTTCAGTAAAGGCTTTAAAGACCTCGGTTACCAGGTACAGCGTTATCAGAAAGGTGATTTTTATCATTGGCACATTGATGGTGGCAGCCATCAGTTTAGCCAGAGACAACTGGTTCTTTTGTGGTATCTGAACGATGTGCCGGGACCGGGTGGTGAAACAGAATTTCTTTACCAGGACATAAAGGTCAAGCCAGAGAAGGGTAAAATGGTGATATTTCCACCTTTCTGGACTCATGAACACCGCGCAGCAAAGATTCTGGAAGGCGTTAAGTATATCGCCACGACCTGGGTGGTTTTCGCCTGATGGCAGACGAAAAGCCGGAGCTGCTGGCGATAGTTGAGCTTGGCGGTTATCCAAACTTCGTTCCGCTTTACCAGCAACTTGGATTTTCACCGACGGTGGTAAATTCGCAGAGAAAAGCCAGGAACTATCTCAAGAAAAATCGCCCCGGGGTGATTGTCTGCGAATACAATTTTCAGTCTGATTTTCGGGACAGGACATCCAACCTTGAAACCCTGATGGCGGTGTTGCAGAAAATGCCGGATACACGTTTGGTGGTTTTTTACATGCCCGAACATGAAGTAAAATTTAACCAGGTAAAGGAACGCTTTGATATCTATGCTGCGTTAACCTTTCCAATTGATGCAGGGCAGCTTGAAGAAATACTGGCCGCCTGCCTTTGATTTTACAGGCTGAAATTTATAGGGCTATGTTTTCACCCAGTAGTTTGAGGATGTCTTTTTCTGTCCAGTGCTGTTTTCCCGGGGCGGGCAGGGCTTCCATGTTCCAGAGTTCAGCCGTTTGCTGGGGTGATATTTTATTCGCCTGATATTCCTCGGCCTGTCTTTCCATTGAAGACATGTAGCTCTTTTCCCCGACGTAATAAAGCAGGTCTTCCATGGTGATATCGATATTTTTTTCCTTGGCTACCATGTCAACAATATCGCCGGGATAATATTCTTCAATTTTATCCTTGAGATAGGCTTCGATGTCTTCACTGATTTTCTTGGGAGGCCGGGCATCACCAACACTGGTTTTCATGCGTTCGCGGGTAATGGGTATGATGTCATGTGTGAACTCCGAGGCCAGGTGAGGGTACTGACTATTGAGTCTTTCCAGAACATCGGCACTGGTATTGAGGACTTCGATTTTTTTCCAGGCGAGGTGAATCGGGATTTCAATGCCTGCAATTTTAACGAATGTTGTTTTTTCTTCTTCAGCCATTTCTAATAAGTTTTAATAAACGATGAGTGATAGTTCTAAATATAGAGCATTAATGGCAATTTATTGGCTGTTTATCACAGCACCGAGTTTTTGGGCGATTTCAAAGATTTGTTCCCGGGGTGGATAATCCGGCGAGTTTTGCAGATATTCATTCCAGTTATTAAATTCAACCTGCAGTTCCGGGTCGGTATTACGACAGCCAAGTACCCTGATCGTGGCATTGTTAATGCGCCATGGGCCTTCACCTTTAAGTGTTCCCTTGATCAGGTGAGCTGAGTCGGCGGGTGATTTTAAGTGCCAGAACGGGTCCAGGTATAAAAGACCGAGCTGATGCTCAAAACAGGCTGCAGCAAGTTGTTTTTTACCTTCGTCAAACAGGATCGCCAATGGCGAGGTAATGGTTTCGATGGCAGCCACGGTTTATTAGCCGACAAGTTGGTCAAAACGCTTTTTTACCGCAAATTCCCGCATGTTTTCCGCTTCTTCCTTGTCAGCTATAGCAGGTGATTCTTCCCAATGGCCGGAAGTTGGATTCAACATACTGAACTTGTATTGTTTACCGGACTTGAAAACCCTGGAAACTTCGTTGCCTGCCTGTTGTAGAGCTTCCATTTTAGACAGTGGTTTTGACTGATTGGGTGCAGACCTCGGTGTTGAATCGGGTGCTGAACTGGCTCCTGATTTGGCTGCAGGTTCAGGTGGTTGCTGTTTTTGCTCATGGAAGTCATGGCCCATTTCACCGGTGACATCCATTTCAATCATTGTTACGTTTGGTGCGCGGCTGCAAATATAGCCAGCCATCATCATGCCTAGCTTCTTGTCATCATTTTCAAGTGCTGTCAGAAGTTTGTCAGCAGCAATGGTCAGGCGTTGTTGATGACTGGGTTTTTCAACCCATTCGCGTCCCATTTGCCAGCCTTTGTCCATATCCTCATCCATTTTTTTGAAAAAGGATTCTGCCTGTTGGACCAGGCTGTCTTCAATTGGCAGAGAGAATGTTTGTTCTTCGATTACAACTTTAAGTAACATGGTATTAAATTCACCTAACTTTGATGGTGTCTGGTTGACCAGATGTTAATGGTGGCAGACATCATTATGGGAAAAGAAATGTTATTAGAAATTAAATCACTCATCAATGAAGCCCAGCTACAGAAAATCCATGAAATTCTTAACGAAACCAGTTTCGTCGATGGCAAGGTAACTGCGGGTAAGGCAGCGGCCAATGTGAAAAAAAACCTGGAATCTTCCCTGAGCGCTGAAAAACAGCAATTGCTCAACCGAATCCTGATGGCGAGCCTTGGCAATAATCAGCGTTTTAAAAGTTTTGCCTTACCTAACCGTATGGCTGATTTTATTTTCTCAAAGTATGAGCCTGGCATGACCTACGGTGATCATGTTGATGATCCTATCATGGGTGGTGGTGGCGGGCGGTTCCGTACCGATGTTTCAATGACAGTTTTTTTGAATGACCCACAAAGTTACGAGGGGGGCGAGCTAACCGTCAGGACACCTTTCGGAGACAAGCTGGTTAAACTCAATGCCGGTGATGCCGTGGTATATCCCTCTGCAAGTGTTCATCAGGTAGCACCCGTTACCAGTGGAATCAGGCAGGTGGCGTTAACCTGGATTCAGAGTTTTGTCAGGGATGCCGCGAAAAGGGAACTATTATTTGAACTGGATCAGGCACGGGAAAAAATGCTTGGTCAAGATCCTGAAGCAAGTGAAACGAAGTATGTAGACCGTTCTTACGTTAATTTGCTGAGAATGTGGGCGGATGTCTGATTAATTAATATTTAATCATCAATGTCAATCATCTATATCAAGGCCCATTTCCCGGGCGCGCTTGCGCCAGAGTTTACGGGCTAACTGCTGCATATCAGGGATTTTGTCACCTTCATCGACAATTTCCAGCCCCAGCAATGTTTCAAGAATATCTTCCAGGGTGGCAACGCCCAGGACTGCGCCGTAGTCATCTATAACAAGCAAAATATGTCCACGGGAATCAAGAAGAGATTCGTAGGCATTTAATACACTGGTATCATAGGGCAATGCCGTAATTTCACGGACATAGTTAGTCAGTTCGTTATCCGTGTTGCCACGCGCCTGGGCAAGGAGAAGGTCATTTCTCAAGACAAAGCCGATGATGTTGTCCTGGTGGTTTTTATATACGGGTATTCGAGAAAACCTGACACTGTCGTGACGGGCAAAATACTCGGATACCTTCAAGTCCTCAGAGAGTGAAAATACCACCGAGCGGGGTGTCATAATATCTTTGACACTGGTTTCGCGTAAAAGAAACAGGTTTTTTAATATTCTGGTTTCCTGGGTAGCAAGCTGACCTTCACGCTCACCCAGATCAGCCAGTGCAGCCATTTCATTACGGGTAATTTTGATATCTTTTTCTTTGGTAAGACCCATTGTCAGTTTTTCAGAAAGCAGAACAAACGGGTATAAGATCAAGATAAGCGGCTTAAGGCTGAGCGCAACCGGAACGGCCAGTTGGCGCCAGTAATGTGCGCCCAGAGTTTTGGGGATAATTTCTGAAAAAACCAAGATCAGCAGCGTCAGTACGGCTGAAATAACACCAATGTAAGCACTGCCAAATACCAGTGCGGCCTGGGCACCGGCACCGGCAGCACCCATGGTATGGGCGATCGTATTCAACGATAGGATTGCAGCCAACGGACGGTTGATATCATCTTTAAGGCTTTTCAACAGTTTGCCTTTGCTGGGCGATTCTTTCTCCAGTAATGTCACGTATGGGCGGCTGACAGAAAGTAAAACCGCTTCTGCTATGGAGCAATAAAAGGAAAAGCCTAACGCGATAGATATGTAAATGATGAGTAATAGCATATGTAGAGTGTATAGCTTTTGAAAACTATTCTCTCGAGATTAAAAGGATAATTGTAATTAGTGCATAAAAAAGGGGCAGAGTTAATACTCATGCCCCTTTATTTCAGCTATGACTCCTTAAAACAAGGAGTTGCCATTTCAAATTAGTAACCGCCTTTGCGCGCTACATATGGCAGTCCGGCAATGCGGTTACCCTGTTTGGATGGAGCACCGGGAAAGAGTTTGTACAGATCTTTGCTGCTGATTTTTTTACCCCACCTTTTGCCCATGTCTTTGTTGATTGCACGTTCCATTGGCTGGTTGTTGTTTTCGAAGTATTCTTCGCGAAGATAGTTAAGAACATCGAAATGTTCCTCTGTCAGTTCATCCATGGTGTCATCGGCTGCAGCTAATGCTCTGGCAACATCTTCATCCCATACTTTTGGATCAACCAGGTTGCCGTTACCGTCCAGTTCTATTGAGTTACCGTTTACTTCTAAAGACATTTTAATACTCCTATTATCATTGTGGCTGAATAAAAACGGATTGAATCAGCCACTCACAGAATTCAAAGTCGCAAGATTTTAATCAAAAAAATTCTATTCGTCATCTGTGGATTCACCTACAGCATCTATGCCTTTATGTGGCAGAAAAAGTCCGCAGCCAATATCCTTATGTTGACCAACCCCCAGTTGCTGTAATTTCAAGGCATCCTCGGGCTTTAATTCAGCCAACATCAGGCTGCGCGTCAGAATAGGGCCATCCGGGGTTTTTATCGGGTGTGTTTTTCCGCACAGGGCTTTTTTGATATCAATGCCCATTTCGGATAGTTCTATTTGAATGCGTTTCAGAAACGCCATTTCATCTTCCTGTTCGTTCTCAGAACAGACGATTGAACGGGAAAAAACCGTACCGTCTTTACTGAGTTTTCTTATCTTCGGCTTTTTGATTTTCATTTCAAAGCCGTTGATATCCAGGGTTGAATCATTCAGAAGCTTTGTAAGCTCGTCCCGGTGTTCTTTTTTTACCCTGAGAACCAGCTTGGTACGCTTGGATAAAATCAGGTTTTGACCAAGACTCTCATCAGGCCGCTCCCAGCCGTTCTGCGACCCAGCAAGGTATATGGGATGAATGCCCAGGTCCTGGCTGATATGACCGGGCAGGGCATCCTTGATTGCCTTGGATAAATGGTAGATGTGATCTACCGGTAATTCCCGGCATTCTATGTTGAACAACAGATCAACGACGGAATCATCGACTTCAAAACCTTTTTTTTTGTTACTGTCTTCCCAGAGCATTTAATGTGCCTTTTGACTAAATTGAATCGCTTAAATTAGTGAATATTTATTACTCAGGTATCGAGTTCCTAATCTGGTCTCGGTCAATCCACCAGTTTTCCTGAGCCAGAACATCGACTACATTGCGAAGACGCACCAGAAACTTGTCCGGGTCATTCAGCTCCAACTTCTCAGTCCAGAAATCAAACTGCGCCTGGTTTTCGACCTCGCTATGCCGGCGCGCCACTTTGCCAAGTAACTGCGAAGCAAAAAAGTGCAATCTGTCCCTTTGAGGGCCATCATCTGTACGGGTGTCAGCAATGAACAATGCTGTAGCTGCTGCGACAGCAGCGCCATCTGAATCATCTGGCGTGTCGTCAATAACATGAGCCAGCATATTGACAGTGATTTCGGGGTCGATCGGAAAAGTCACAGCAAGCCAGATACCATTGCCGAGTGCAACCAGAGAGTCAGTCTGATCTGAGAGATATAGCACATCACAGGCCTGCACAGCTTTCTCCCATTCCTGATGTTTTACGAAAACATCAAAGGCGGCGCGGGCAGTTGGCCAGGCTTCATGGCCTCGCTCAAGTTGCTGTTGAGCGCTGGCAATATCCAGTTCGATAGTGCATTTTTCAACTTCTGATGTTTCAGGGGGCAGATTTAACAGCTTTTCGCGTAATTCAACAATCAGGCCTTCTAGTTCTGCCTTTTGGCCAAGGTCGTTCAATAATGAACCAACATCAGATTCAGTGCTTGAATCATTCGGATCGAAAAATTCCATGGTTAATAGTCTCTGTTGATGAGTCCCGTTGAAATTCAGGGATAATATGAGGGGTTAGATGCGTCCACTGAACGCAGATTCAAGACGGTCTTCCCAGTTTTCAGGGGTATCAGGGTACGGGGGTTTGATGTCCATTCTGAAAAAACGTTCGCCTCGCTTGGCATATTCAGGAATTAATGCCATTAACTCGTCAAATGAGTCGATGTCCTGGTTGGCGATAACGATTTGGCTTAAATACAGCATTATGAAACCTTGTTTGGCAAAATATTGAAAAAAATATAAATAAATTAGTAATTAATGATCTGGGTCAATGAAATATAATTCAAGTGTTTCCGTGTATTGACCATGAAAAATACGTTGATTTAGTATCTTGCGGCCATTATTAAGCAGCCAGATTATGGCTACGTATTCTGGAAATTTGCAGTAAATCAGGCGGTAAGCTGATTGGCTTTTATTTATATTAAAAGCTGAAAAAACAGTTGCTTAGATAAATAACTTCGGTAGAAATCTATTTTTTATATCTCTTAGGGGATATGAAATGTTATACCTACCACCCCCAAGGTGGAGTAGCTGACTGTTATAGAACTGTCTATATTTGCCGTCCGTTAGAAAGCCGTCGATTCGGCTTTAATTAATGTTGCAAGTTTCCTGGTTAGAGCAACAGGCTTTAACCAACCAATTCAATTTAGAACTCTAGGAGAGCTAGCGCATGGCTATTGAGAAGCACTTTACTCCGATGCTGGATCAGCTGGAAGATGGCCCTTGGCCCAGTTACATTTCTGGTATCAAAGCATTACGTGACAACCACCCAGACGAGCGAATCAATAAAGTAACCAACGACCTGTTGGGTCAGCTTGAGCATTCTTTTGAAACCCGTAAAGGTTACTGGAAAGGTGGGACTGTATCTGTATACGGTTACGGTGGCGGTATCATTCCGCGATTCTCTGAAGTTGGTCATGCCTTCCCTGAATCCAAAGAATTCCATACTCTGCGTGTTCAGCCACCTGCTGGTAACCACTACGACACTAAAATTCTGCGTCAATTGGCAGATGACTGGGAAGAGTGGGGTTCAGGTCTGGTAACTTTCCACGGTCAGACTGGTAACATCATGTTCATCGGTACTGATACAGAAAGAACTCAGCACTTCTTTGACAAGATCAATGATTACGGTTGGGATCTTGGTGGTGCAGGTCCATGTGTTCGTACAGCAATGTCTTGTGTTGGTGCGGCTCGTTGCGAAATGTCTTGCACAAACGAACAGAAAGCACACCGTTTGCTGGTAAACAACTTCACTGATGACGTTCACCGTCCAGCACTTCCTTACAAATTCAAATTCAAAATCTCCGGTTGTGGTAACGACTGTCAGAATGCTATCGAGCGTGCTGACTTTGCAGTTATCGGTACATGGCGCGATGACATGAAAGTTGATCAGGACGAAGTTAAGGCTTTTGTTGGCCGTAAAGGTCGTCAGTACATGATTGACAATGTTATCAGCCGTTGTCCAACCAATGCGCTGTCTCTGAATGACGACGATTCACTGGCTATTAACAATCAGGATTGTGTTCGTTGTATGCACTGTCTGAATGTTATGCCTAAAGCGCTTAGTCCTGGTGATGACAAAGGTGTAACCATTCTTATCGGTGGTAAGCGTACCCTGAAAATTGGTGATTTGATGGGTACCGTTGTTGTTCCTTTCAAAAAGCTGGAAACAGAAGAAGACTGGGAAGAGCTTGTTGAGCTGGCTGAAGAAATCATTGATTTCTGGGCAGAAAATGCTCTTGAGCACGAACGTTGTGGTGAAATGATTGAGCGTATCGGTCTGGTTAATTTCTTGGAAGGTGTCGGTGTTGAAGTTGATCCGAATATGATCAGCGAGCCGCGCCAGTCTTCCTATGTTCGTATGGATGGCTGGGATGCTGAAGCTGAGAAATGGTTTGAGCGTCAAGCTGAAGCCTGATCCAAGTTTCATTATTAAATTCAATTTGGTCTCCCCGGTAATACGGGGAGCTAATCAAAAAATCTATCGTAGGAGATAACGATGGCGAAAGAAATGCGTGAGCCAATCGAAACCGGCTGTCCGGATCCATTCCAATATATGCATCCAGTTATGCGTAAAAACTTCGGTTTGTGGAAATATCATGAGCATCCACGTCCAGGTGTACTGCGTCATGTTGCCCACAGTGGCGATGAAATCTGGACTGTTCGTGTAGGTACACAACGTATTCTTGATGTTTACTCTTTGCGTGAACTGTGTGACATCGGTGATGAGTATGCTGATGGTTTTATTCACTTCACTATCCGTTCCAACCTTGAATATCAGTTAACTGACGGTTCCCGTGTTGATGCCCTTATCAAAGCAGTTGAAGATAAAGGTTATGTTGTTGGTGGTACTCAGAACTCTGTAACCATGATTTCTCACACTCAGGGTTGGTTGCACTGTGATATCCCGGGTACGGACGCATCTGGTGTTGTTAAGTCAATGATGGATGAGCTGATTGACGACTTCCGCACAGCTGATATGCCTAACCGTGTTCATATCACCACTTCCTGCTGCCAGATTAACTGCGGTGGCCAGGGTGATATCGCTATCAATGTTCAACACACCAAGCCACCCAAGATCAACCATGATCTGGTTGCAAACGTTTGTGAGCGTCCTTCAGTTGTTGCCCGTTGCCCGGTTGCTGCGATTCGTCCTGCACTGGTTAACGGTAAGCCTTCATTGGAAGTTGATGAGAAGAAATGTATCTGTTGTGGTGCCTGCTTCCCTCCATGTCCTCCAATGATGATCAACGATGCAGAGCACACTAAACTGGCTATCTGGGTTGGTGGTAACCACTCCAATGCTCGTGGTAAACCAACTTTCCAACGTCTGGTTGCTGCTGGTATTCCTAACAACCCGCCACGCTGGCCTGAAGCTACAGCGATCGTTAAGCGTATCCTGAAAGCTTACAAAGAAGGTGCTCGTGACTGGGAACGTATCAACGAATGGGTTGAGCGTATTGGTTGGCCTCGTTTCTTCGAAGAAGTTGAGCTGCCATTTACCAAGTACCACATTGATAACTGGCGTGGTGCCCGTCGCAGTCTGAACTCTTCTAACTACATCCGCTTCTAAGCGAAGTCTAAGAAGTCGAGGTTTGTTATGAAGTATGCAATTCAGATAAACGAAGGGCCATATCAGCATCAGGCAACTGATTCTGCCTATCATTTCGCAAAAGCTGCCCTGGATAAAGGTCACGAGATCTCTCGTGTTTTTCTTTACCATGACGGCGTGAATAACAGTACGCGTATTACGTCACCTCCCCAGGATGATCGTCATATCGTTAACCGTTGGGCGGAACTGGCAGAAGCGCACAACCTAGATATGGTTGTGTGTGTTGCCGCAGCGCAGCGTCGCGGTATTGTGGATGATGGTGAAGCTGAGCGTAACGGTAAGGATGCAACCAACATTCATCCTGCGTTTCGTATCTCAGGCTTGGGTCAGTTGATTGAAGCTGCCATTGAGTCAGACAGACTCATGGTCTTCGGCGATTAAAAGGACAGATTTACGATGTCAGATATCAAGAAGTTTATGTATGTAAATCGTCGTGCTCCGTATGGAACAGTCTATGCGCTTGAGTCTCTTGAAGTTGTTCTTATTGGTGCAGCTTTTGATCAGGATGTAAGTCTGGCTTTCATTGGTGACGGTGTTTACCAGTTAAAATCTGATCAGGATTCATCAGAAGCTGATCAGAAAAACTTTTCTCCTATCTACCAGGCTTTAGGTGATTACGATGTTACCAAGCTGTATGTTGAGAAAGAGTCAATGGAAGAGCGTGGATTGTCTCTCGACGATCTGATGCCATTAACCTATGAAGATGAAGATGATGATTGGGCTGAAAAAGATTCTATTCGTGTCGTCACAAGAGACGAAATGAAAGAGTTGATGGAACAGCAAGACGTCCTCTTTAATTTTTAATCGGGAGACTGGTAATGAGCATTCTTCATACAGTAAATAAATCACCGTTCGAGAAAAATGCCTTGAGCGAGTGTTTAACACATTCAATGGATGGCAGTGCCATTCTGTTGTTGGAAGATGGTGTCTACGCCGCCATGCAGGGAACTAATTTTGAAGCAGATGTAAAAAATGCACTGGCTTCTAAAAAAGTTTATGCATTAGGTCCGGATATCAAACTTCGTGGTCTTTCAAATGATCGTGTGATTGACGGTATTGAACTGGTTGATTATGCGGGCTTTGTTGACTTAACAGAATCAAATGACAAGGTACAAGCCTGGCTTTGATTCATTTAATGAAATTCGAGTAACAATTTAGGAGAAATTAAATGCCTATCGAAGTAGACGGTAAAAGTTTGGAAGTTGACGAAGAGGGTTACCTGGCGAACCTGAATGATTGGGTTCCTGGTGTAGCAGAAGTAATGTCTAAAGAAGACGACCTGGAACTGACTGACGAGCACTGGGATATTATTAACTTCCTGCGTGAATATTACGAAGAATACCAGATTGCTCCTGCAGTACGTGTACTGACTAAAGCTGTTGGTAAACGCATGGGTAAAGATAAAGGTAACAGTAAATACCTGTATGGTTTGTTCCCATACGGTCCTGGTAAACAAGCATGTCGTTATGCTGGTCTGCCAAAACCAACTGGTTGCGTTTAATTTATTAGACGTTGAAGTAGTGTTGGGGAGTTCTTGGGAACTCCCCAATTAAAGTATTACAAATTGAGGTATCCGGAAACATGTCGTTTCTGACGATTACATTTGCGGCTCTTTTTTATGCGGCTACAGCTATTATGATAGCTGGCCTGGCAAACAAAATTATACAGTTTGCCAAAACACCTGCACCGCTCAAGATTCCTACAACACCTGCACCTACAACCCAGACTGGCGTTGTTTTGCGGATGTTCCGAGAAGTTGCTTTCTTTGAAAGTCTCTTTAAAGCCACTAAATGGACCTGGCTGTTTGGCTATTTATTCCATATTGCACTATTTTTGGTTCTTTTAAGACATTTACGTTATTTTATTAACCCTGTTCCAATGCCCATTGAAATTATTCAACCTTTTGGCATGTATGGCGGTTTTGCCATGGTGGCAGGGTTATTTGGTTTATGGGCTCGTCGTTTTCTTGTTGACCGAGTGAGATACATCTCTGCAGCATCTGACCATTTAATCCTTATGTTACTTATTGGTATCGGCATCAGTGGTCTTTCAATGACATTTGGTGTGCACACCGATGTTGTTGCAGTTAAATCATTCTTTATTGGTTTGATGACATTCAGCTGGAGTGAATTACCAGCAGACACTCTGTTAATAATTCATTTGCTGTTGGTTGCAGCCCTTATGATTATTTTTCCATTCAGTAAACTTCTACACGTTCCCGGGGTGTTCTTCAGTCCAAGCCGTAACCAGGTGGACAATCCCAGAGAACAGCGTCATGTTGCTGATTGGGCTAAAAAGCTCGAAGAGTAAGCTAAAGATCCTAATTTATTGAGACTTTTATGGCTAAGTACGATTTCGAAATACCGAAACTGAAAGAGTATCCTGAAGTACCGGAGTTAGTTGATGGTACTATGGATCATATGGAAACCTTCAGGGCAAAACCTGAGTTTCAGGAGGCCCTTGGTTTTAAAGGCGAACTCGGTGAAAACTGGAAGGAAGATGCAATCGAAGCAATGGGCGACTTGCTTGGCAAATATCGCTCATTACAGGTTTATCTGGATTCCTGTGTAAAGTGTGGCGCCTGCACTGATAAGTGTCATTATTACCTGGGTACCAAAGATCCAAAGAACATGCCGGTTGCCCGTCAGGATCTGCTTCGTAAAGTTTACCGCCGTTACTTTACTTTTGCCGGTAAATTCTTCCCTAAACTGGTTGGTGCTACAGATCTGACAGAAGAGATTCTGGATGACTGGTACAACTATTATCACCAGTGTTCCCAGTGCAGACGTTGTTCTGTTTTTTGTCCTTACGGTATTGATACTGCTGAAATTTCCATGGCTGCCCGTGAAATCATGGACCGAATTGGTTTGGGTGACAAATACAGTAATGAAATTATCGGTAAAGTATTCAAGATTGGTAACAACCTCGGCTTACCTGAGCCTGCACTTGCAGACACCCTCGAAGGTCTGGAAGAGGATGTCCTCGATGAAACCGGTGTAGAAGTTAAGTATCCACTTGATATGAAGGGCGCCGAGATTCTTCTGGTAACACCATCAGCTGACTTTTTTGCAGAGCCGCATGTTGATGGCTTGATTGGTTACGGTAAAGTTTTCCATGAAGCAGGTGTCACCTGGACATTGAGTTCCAAGGCTTCAGAAGCAGCCAACTTTGGTATGTTCATTGGTTCTTACGAAAATATGCGTAAAATTTCACTGCGCATTCGTGAAGCTGCGATCGAACTCGGTGTTAAGCGTATTGTATTTGGTGAATGCGGTCATGCCTGGCGTGTTGCATACAGCTTCCTTAATACCCTGGCTGGTCCATTTGATTTTCTTGATCCAAATTATCCTGTGCCACAGCACATTCTTGAATTTACCTATGGTGAACTTCAAAAAGGCACATTAAATATCGATAAATCTGAAAATGATCACATGGTTTTGACATACCATGATTCATGTAATGTCGCCCGTGCAACCCGCATGGGAGACAAGCCAGGTGGTCAGTTCGAAATTCCGCGTGCTGTTATCAAGGCAGTCTGTAACAACTTCGTTGATATGGCTCCTGAAACAATTCGTGGAACCACTTTCTGCTGCGGTGGTGGTGGCGGTCTTCTTACCGATGACCTGATGGAAGTGCGTGTAAAAGGTGCTATGCCGAGAATGGAGGCACTTAAAAACGTAATTGAAGAACATGGTGTAACAAATATGGCTGCTATCTGTGCCATCTGTAAAAGTCAGTTTACCAAGGTACTGCCTTTCTACGGTATGGACATGGATATGATTGTCAGTGTTCACCAGTTGGTATCAAACGCAATCATTCTTACTGGACAGGTGTCCGAGGATGATGAAGATGGTGCTGACGAAGACTAAGTAAGTTATAAATTTTACCGGGCCTGTGGCTCATAATTGTACAAATACTGGTTAGGAGAGTAATCAATGGCGACTCCGAGCGATGAAATGAATAAAAATTTCACAAGACGCAAATTTGAAGACGGTGTTCATACTTGGGATTCTTTTGAAGAGAAGATCTTCGTTGAAGATACTTCTCACAAGTGCCCGACTTATATCCACAAGACTCCGCCTTGCCAGGGCAGTTGTCCTTCTGGTGAAGACATACGCGGTTGGTTAGCAATCGTTCGTGGTCAGGAAAAGCCTGCCGGCGATATGGACTGGAAAGAATATGCTTTCCGCCGTTCAACTGACGCCAACCCATTCCCTTCAATGATGGGGCGTGTATGTCCGGCTCCATGTCAGGATGGCTGTAACCGTAACGAAGTTGATGACTTTGTCGGAATCAACTCTGTTGAACAGTTTATTGGCGATAACGCGATCGAAAATGATTATAAATTCGAAGCGGGTCCGGATACGGGTAAAAAAGTAGCCATTATTGGTGCAGGCCCTGCGGGAATGGCTGGTGCATATCAGCTTCGTCGTAAAGGTCATGCAGTAACCGTTTTCGATGAAAACAAGGAAATGGGCGGCATGATGTATTACGGTATTCCTGGATATCGTATTCCACGCGAGAAGCTGCAGGCTGAAAATCAGCGTATTGTTGATATGGGTGTTGAACTGCGCATGGAAACCCGTGTTGGTAAAGATGTTTCAGTTGAAGATATTGAAAAAGAATTCGATGCGATCCTCTGGGCGATAGGTTGTCAGACAGGCCGTGGCTTATTTCTGGATGAATGGGAAGGAACGCCAAACTGCGTATCTGGTGTTGCATTCCTGAAAGCCTTCAACGAAGGCCGTATGAAAGTAACTGCTGACAAAGTTGTCTGTGTTGGTGGTGGTGATACTTCTATTGACGTTGTTTCTGTTGCCCGTCGCTTGGGACACATTGAACACACTAATCCAACTGATCGTCCTGAACTGGTTGTCCGTGATGGTTATGTTGCCCATGATACTGCGGTCACTGCGTCCAGAGCTGGTGCTGAAGTAACACTGACTTCGCTTTTCCCTAAAGATAATATGACTGCTGCCGAACATGAGGTGCACGATGCCCTGACAGAAGGTGTCACCATTCTCGACGAAGTCATGCCAGTAGGTATTGAAAAAGGTGAAGACGGCCGTGCTACTGCTCTGGTTGTTGCAAAATGTAAAATGGAAGACGGTCGTCCGGTTCCTGTTGAAGGAACAGAACAGACTATCGAAGCTGATTTGATTGTTGCGGCGATCGGTCAGGGTGGTGATTTAAGCGGCCTGGAAGACTTTGATAACGGTCGTGGTCTGATGAATGCCGATAAATTCTACCAGGTAGAAGGTAAAGCAAAGCACTTTGCTGCGGGTGATATTATTCGTCCACATCTTTTGACGACTGCCATTGGTCAGGCTTCAATCGCTGCTGACTCAATTGATGAATTCCTGAAAAACCAGGAACACAACAAACGTCCAAAAGTTGATGTTCATCACTTCAACCTGGAAGCCAAGCTGCAGGAAGCTGGTCTGGCGGCTGAACATTTTGATGCTGATGAAGCTGGTGATATGCGTGGTACTTCTTCTGCCAAATATGCAGTACACAATTATGAAGACCGCTCGTTCCAGGAAATTATTCCACATGATGAATTATTCCTGGGTCACTTCGAATATCACGAGCGTAACAAACGTGATGAAGAAGTGCCTGATGCTGAAGAAGTACTGGGTCACTTTAAAGAACGTTTGATTGCTCTTGAGGAAGAAGCAGCCAAAGATGAAGCCGTTCGCTGCATGAGTTGCGGAATGTGTTTCGAGTGTGACAACTGCGTAATTTTCTGTCCTCAGGATGCGGTATTCCGTGTCAAGAAAAATGAAGCTACCACTGGTCGCTACGTTGATACAGATTACTCTCGTTGTATTGGTTGTCACATCTGTTCTGATGTATGTCCAACTGGTTACATCAAAATGGGTCTTGGTGAGTAACAGGAGCTGATATGCAGTATTCTTGCTCAATAAGCAAGTTAGCTTTACTTCTGCTTTTATTTTTAGTGGCTTTGCCAGTAAGCGCAGATAAAAACTGGCGCATTAACGGTAATTCAAAGGCCACTAAAGCAGAAGCCTGTGTGGCCCCTGTTCCTGAAATGCGTCGCAATCATATGGAAATGATCGAGCATCAGCGTGATATCACGGTTCATCAGGGTGTACGTCAAACTGATAATTCACTTCATGGCTGTATTGATTGCCATGCCAATGTTGATGAAAAGGGTAGTCATATCCCGGTCAATGCCGAAGGTCAGTTCTGTGCAAGCTGTCATGGTTTCGTCGCTGCCAAACTTGACTGTTTTAGTTGTCATGCAACCGTGCCGAAGTAATAGGGTTAATTATGTCTGATAAAACTAATCTTGCACGTCGTAACTTTCTCGCAAAATTACCTGCTGCCGCGGCAACTGCCGCTATCGCACCAGGAGCAGTGCTTCATTCTGCTGATATTGAAGCGGCACCAAGAAGCGAGCCAGTAACGAGTAAAGTACGTTGGGGTATGCTGGTTGATGCCAACAAATGTGCTGATGGTTGCTCTGCCTGTGTTGATGCATGTAATGAGGAAAATGGCCTTGATTTGCATACCAACCCGGAAGGCGCTGATGCCGATGCTACCAAGTGGGATCAGCAGAAACCCGTCTGGATGCGTTCTGTAAAGCTTAAAGACCTGCAAAGTGGCAAAATAACCAATCTACCAATGATGTGCCAGCATTGTGAACATCCACCATGCCAGGATGTTTGTCCTACAGGCGCATCTTTCAGACGTGCCGATGGTGTGGTTTTGGTCGATCGTCACACCTGTATTGGATGTCGCTATTGTATGATGGCTTGTCCCTACAAGGCCCGTTCTTTCATTCATGAAAATGTTGACATAAAACCGACATTGGCACCTCGTGGTAAAGGTTGCGTAGAGTCATGTACTTTTTGTGTACATAGATTAGATAACGGTCAAACCACAACAGCCTGTCAGGATGCCTGTGCCAAAGAAGGGCACAATGCCATTATCTTTGGTGATCTGAATGATCCCGAAAGTCAGGTTGCCAAAGCTCTAAAGAAATATCCGAACCAGCAAATTCGTGATGATCTCAAACTGAATCCAGGTGTTCACTACACCGGTATTTAATTTAAAGCAGGATAGTTCGTAGTAATGAAAAAAATGTATTTTCGTGAATGGGGAATAGAAAGTCCGCGCTATTGGGGATTGCTGGCAATTCTGGCAGGTGTTATGTCTATTGCCGGAATAGCCTGGTATTACATGGAACATAATGGTCACTGGGTCACCGGTATGAATAACCATGTTGTCTGGGGTACCCCGCACGTTTTTGCTGTATTTTTAATTGTTGCTGCTTCCGGTGCCCTAAACGTTGCTTCAATTGCCTCGGTTTTTGGCAAGAAGGAATATAAACCATTGGCGCCGCTTTCCGGGCTTTTAGCCCTGACATTACTGATTGGTGGTTTGTTGGTGCTGGTATTGGATCTTGGTCGTCCTGACCGATTGATCGTGGCAATGACCAATTATAATTTCAAATCCATTTTTGCCTGGAATATCTATTTATATACGGGTTTCATGGTGATAGTTGTCGTCTACCTCTGGACCATGATGGAGCGTAAAATGAATCGCTTCACCAAGGCAGCTGGTACATTTGCATTTGTATGGCGTCTTGCACTCACTACTGGTACCGGTTCAATTTTTGGTTTCATTGTTGCGCGTCAGGGCTATGATGCTGCCATTTACGCACCAATGTTTATCGTAATGTCTTTTGCTTTCGGGCTGGCGATTTACCTGCTTGTTCTGATGTTTGCATTTGATTGGGACAAGCGTGAGCTTGGCGATAAATTGTTCCTGCGTCTGAAAAATCTGCTCGGTGTTTTTGTTGCCGGTTCACTGTACTTTGTAATCGCATACCATTTGACCAATTTGTATGGTACAGAAAATCACGAGTACGAATCCTTTATTCTGCTTAATGGCGGTGTTTACACCATGATGTTCTGGATAGGTCAGATATTTATCGGTGCTTTGTTGCCTTTAGGTATTATTTACCACCCTGCATTGGGTCAGTCCCGCGGTGCAGTGGCTGCTGCCTGCTTCATGGTGATTCTGGGCGGATTGGCTACGATGTACGTAATTATCATTGGTGGTCAGGCATTCCCAATGGCTATGTTCCCAGGTAAGGAAATTATTGGTTCCACTTTCTATGATGCCGGTTTGGCGCCATATGCTCCAAGTCTTCCTGAAGTAGCTTTAGGCATAGGTGGTGTCGCTGCGGCATTACTGATGACTGCTATTGGTATCAGGATGTTACGATTCCTGCCTGAGACACTTTCTGATAAAGCATTGGATCCGCATAGCTAAAAATCAAAAGAAAGTCCCGATATCAGGGTTGAAATCAACATGATTTCAGCCCTTTTTTGTTTTTAGCAGAACGGTAATAATTCAATCCATGAATCAGGTATATATATCCGCTGCCCATAAGTCTTCCGGTAAAACTACGGTTACACTCGGTATCTGTTCCGCGTTACATGCAGATGGTCTGTCTATTCAACCCTTTAAAAAAGGACCTGATTATATTGACCCTTTATGGTTAACACAGGCTGCAGGCAATCCTTGTTATAATCTCGATTTTTTTACTTCCTCACATGATCAGATAGAACAGCTTTTTACTGAAAAATCCAAGGATAGGGATTTATCCATTATTGAGGGCAACAAAGGACTCTATGATGGCCTGGATTTAAAGGGCTGTGATTCCAATGCGGCAATGGCCAACTTGCTCGGCTCATCAGTTATTCTGGTTATTAATACTGTCGGTATAACCCGGGGTGTCGCACCTTTGTTACTCGGTTATCTTGCTTTTGATCATGCACCTGATATTAAAGGCGTTATTCTAAATAATACGGCAGGAAGCCGCCATGAATCGAAACTGGTCGCAGTCGTTAATGAGTACACTGACCTTGACGTGTTGGGTACAGTACGACGTGACAAAGACCTGGTGATTGATGAAAGACACCTGGGACTTGTGCCAAGTAATGAAAAGTCTGAGAGTGAAAAAATAATAAACAAAATAGCCTCTAAAGTTCGAGATCAGGTTGATTTGGAAAAAATCATATCGCTGGCCAATCCTGTAAACCCGGCAAGTTCAGTAAATCAAGACAATACGAATGCTCAATCTGTCCAGGATATTTCAGCTTCATCATCGCGTCTTGGGATATTTAAGGATTCTGCATTTGGTTTTTATTACCCGGATGATTTGGAGGTTTTTCTTGAACATGGAGTTGAGTTAATTGAAATAAATGCTCTTGAAGATAAGTGCCTGCCTGAGATCGATGCATTGTTTATTGGCGGTGGTTTTCCTGAAACACATATGGAAAAACTTGCTGAAAATGCATCACTTATGAAGTCTGTCAGCAAATTTGTCGAAAATAATGGCATTGTTTACGCAGAATGTGGTGGTTTGATGTATTTATCCAGAAGCCTGACTTGGAAAGAGAAAGAATGTAAAATGTGCGGCATTATTCCGGCTGATGTTGTCATGCATGAAAAACCCCAGGGGCGTGGCTATATCAAGTTAACTGAAACTGAGCAGGCGACCTGGCCTGGTGCAAAACAAGATGAAGTTATTCATGCACATGAGTTTCATTATTCCAGCCTGGAAAATTTGCCAGAAAATGCCAGGTTTGCCTACCAGGTTATCAGGGGGCACGGTATTAACGGAAAAAATGACGGTTTTATTTACAAGAATTTAATGGCTAACTACACCCATATGAGAAATACGGGATCCAATAACTGGATTGAAAGATTTTTAGCTTTTATTGCTGCGAATAAATAAGATCATTCGAGGTGTTTATACATGTTTAAAATAACTGATACAGCGGCTGAGCAGGTTAGGGTTGCGGCGCAGCAAAGTGGAACTGAAGAGATGTCACTTAGGTTGGCGGCTCAAAAGAAGCCTGATGGCTCCATCGATTACTTAATGGGATTTGATTCACCTTCAGAGGATGATATTCGTTTCAAATCTGAAGGTGTTGATGTGGTGATTGCGCCGGAATATGTTCCTTTACTTGATAATGCCGTGATGGATTATGTTGTGCTTGAAGAGGGTGGTGAGCCGCAATTCATTTTTATGAATCCTGATGATGCCAATTACACTCCTCCTGCCTCCTGAGACGGTTAATATTTTTTCCTTTGCTGTGCATGATTAAATTGCTTCTGATATTTTTCCAGAAGACGCCGTAAATACTTCCCTGTAGGCTTGGATGTCGCATCCATGCGACATAACACTTCTGGAAAAACATCCACAAGCAATTACCCAAAGCATTTTCCCATGAACAGGGTATGCAAATGCAGTTACTCAGGTAAAGCTTTTTGAAATGTACGCAGCAGGGAAACTGCGTCCAAGTAGCCAGGGAGAGGTTGATGTGGAGGGGTTGACGACGTCTTCAAAAAATTTTTCTGAGTGATTGCAAAGTTTTGATGAAACAAACGATAAAAAGATGAATTTATCAAGTGAAGACTCATTAAGGATTAATGTCCTTCTGGCCAACAAGCCATTGGCGATCAAGATCCACGAATCGTCAATGACCCTGTATGGTTTGACTGAAACCGGCGAAGCCCAGGTCAAACTGAATCCCGATTGCCGCGATGACCAATATATTAAGAAGGTCAAGGAAGTCCTTTCCAGCCATATTTCAGGTTCTCCCGGTGGTTACCCGGTGTTTATTCAGCGCTGGACACGTATGGGGCAAATGCGTGACGACAGCCTTGAGCAATTGTTAATGCTGGGTGAACCGGAAGCGGTTGTGGCAGCAGTGTGTGCCAGTGGTATCACAGATGAACTGGCCAGGCGGGCCTGGTGGGCTATGGAAGATGCTGAGAATGCTCGCCGTTTACTTCAGAATGAAGCCGTGGTTAACGGCGAAATGGGTAAAGTTCTTGCCAACTATCTGATTGAACATTTACCTTTCGAAACCGAACCCGAAATCATGATCAAGACCGTGCAAAGGGTATTGCAGCCGGGACTGACTGATTTATCTACCCGCGAAGATCTCTGGAAAAAAGGCATCAGAAAAGGTGCTTACCATGTCGGTTTTATTCTAACCATTCCAGACGACTTGCCTATTCAGGCGCAGCCCCATCCAGACTTGGAGCGCTCTGCGGAACCTCTCGACAAGCTGCTGGAGCAGGGAAATCCACTGGCTGGACTGGTTAAAAAACTGTTATCGGAAAAAGGCCAGGCATTTTGGGACGCGCTGCTTATCATCATGAAAAAACCTTCCAACCAGGAAGTGGTTAATGAAGCGCTGGATGCGGTCAGGTTTTATCTTGCTGACCTGAGGCCGCAAGGTGATCCTGATCAGACACTGGCGGAATTACAGAACGAAGCAGAACAGTTTGTTATCTCTGATACCGAGGCTTTTGAGATCATTGAAGAATTACCGCATCTGAAAGATTTTGTCAGGGCGATGCGTGTCATGTCGGGAATGGGCTATGGTGTTTTAAGGCCTGTTTTTCATGACACCACTGCTATTGGCAGTCTGATGAGAAAGAAGCTTGAGCCGGTTTTTACGCCGTTACTGGCTGAAATTAAGGCTCTTAAAGGGAACTAACCATATTTGCAGGGCTTTTCAGTTTCGATTAAGCGTCTATACTGAAATGTAAATCTTGTTAAAAAGGTATCTCATGGATCATCTCCTTAGCCTTTCACAGGCAGCACGTATGGTTGGCGTACCCAGAAAAGTACTACAGGGTTACATTCAGCTGGGGAAAATTTCAGTTTTTGAAGGCTCAATTCGCCAGTCAGAACTGATGAAGGTATTCCCGGAGATCAACACTGATAAATCCGGCATGCTTGAAAAAGTCAAAAATATCCAGGCAGATGCGATTAACAAGTACGTCAATGATACCCTTCCCGACGCCGATCACCTTGCCAGTGAAGTTCAGCGCCTGAGAGCAGCTCTGAAAGAAACCCGGGAGCAGGTCAATTCATACGAATCACTGGTTGGTGAAATGAAAGACCGGCTCGCAGAATTCCAGAACAAATGTGACAAGAAACAGGCTGTACTTCTGGGGTCCTTGATTGGCTGGTTTTACAGTCAGTGCAAGTTACGCGAAAAATAGTTTTTAATTTCAAAAAATAGCAGGTTTCTGTAATCACGTAAGTTATCTATGACTTATAAAATCAAGCTGGATCCTTCAGGTCATGAGTTTGAACTGGAGGGTAAAGAGACAATCCTGCGTGCCGGATTACGGTCCGGTCTCAACCTGGCTCACTACTGCATGAATGGTACCTGTGGTGAATGCACTGCAAAATTACTGCAAGGTAAAATTGCAAATTGCCGTCATCATGATTTCCGCCTTACCGATCAACAAAAAGAAGAACAATACTTTTTAACCTGTTGCTGCCAGCCTGGTTCCGATCTTGTTCTTGAAATGCCAGAGCAAAAAGATGCCAGGGAAATCCCTTTCCAGGAAATTGAGGCGAAAGTTTCCAGTGTTAAGCCATTTTCTGCGTCGGTCATTGAAATGCATTTGCGCACACCCCGCAGCAAGGTATTGGATTTTCTGGCTGGGCAGAAGGTAATGCTGGATATATCCGGTAACCATTATGAAGCTGGTATTGCCAGTTGTCCGTGTGATGGTATGAATTTGCGTTTTCATATAGCTGAAGGAGATTCTGTTTTTTCCCAGTTGCTTTTTAACGGAGATATTAAGAAAAACAGCAAAATAACGGTTAAAGGACCGTCCGGTCGGCTTACGCTTAATGAAGAGTCAAATAAAAAACTGGTGTTTTTGGCCTGGGAAACCCGTTTCGCCCAGGTACAAAGCATGATTGATCATGCGATATCGGTTGATGAGGAAAGGGATATACAATTATTCTGGTTTTCCAGTCATCAGGTTAATCATTATCATTTGAATTACTGCCGTGCCTGGGAAGATGTTCTTGATCATTTTAATTTCGTGAACCTGCTGGTTGATGACGAAACCGTTGACGCGATATCAAGTGTTTTAGAGGTGCTGGCCTTACAGGTTACAACTGAAGATGACTATGAAATATACAGCGTGTTGCCTGATAACTTGTTTCTGCCGTTCAAACAATTGTTAGAGGCTAAAAACTTCCCTGTGGAACAGTTGTATCATGAGTCCTGATGGTCTATATAAATCAGGACCATAAGATATCAAGCCAAAAGATATCAAACCAGAAAATAATCAAAAAAGAGGCTGAAAATAATACTGCTGACCACCAGGCCAATAAATGTTGTTGGTAAACCTTTTTTCAACCAATCCATTGGTGTCAGTCTTGCGTTTTGAATACCACTTTTTTCCAGTTCTGACATAACAATGATATTTGCTGTTGCCCCAATATGGGTGCCGTTTCCTCCCAGGCCTACACCCAGCGCAAGAGCCCACCATAACGGAGTAACAGGCACACCAGCAGATTCAAGCCCGAGAATAATCGGGATCATGGTTACCGTAAAAGGGATGTTGTCCACAAATGCACTCAGCATTGCAGCAACCCACATGATTAGCAGGCAAGTCAACAGCAGCATGTCCGGTTGTTTGGCAACATGGGCAAGCTCTTCACCCAGCATGCTGAGTAAGCCGGATGCTTCTACTCCGCCAACGATCACAAATAATCCTGCAAAAAAAACCAGGACAGACCAGTTTACTTCACCGAATAGTTTTTCAGGCTTGGGCTGCATCAGGGCCATAGCCAGGGCCAGCCCGATAATGGCGGCAAAAGATGGATACAAATGCATATGGTGATGAATGAAAAACAGAACAATGATAACGGCTAGAGAGACCATGGTTTTGATAAGCAGTGCCGGGTCTTTTATCGCATGCCGTGTGTCCAGTTTGCTGGTTTTTTTATCATCAATTTCAACGGCAAGCTCTTTTCTAAAAGCAAACAACAGGAAAGTGATCGTAAAAATCCAGACCACGATAACAGGCGGGGCCATGTGTACCAGAAAAGTTGAGAAGTCTATGTTTGCCGCACTACCGATCATGATATTGGGCGGGTCACCAACCAGGGTGGCAATACCGCCAACATTGGAAAGCATGGCTTCTCCAACAAGGTAGGGTACCGGGTTAAGTTGCATCAGGCGGGTTATCAGGATAGTTAAAGGTGCAAACACAATAACCGTGGTTACATTATCGAGAATCATCGAAATCAAACTAACTGCTGCACAAAGATAAATCAGCAGTAATTTGGGTTTTGAACGCGATATGCGGCTCAAAACAATGGCCATGTATTCAAAAGCACCGGTGTTTCTTAGCATTGCAACAACCATCATCATTGCCGCCAATAGAAAAATGGTATTGGCATCTATAGATTGCAATGCTTCTTCCTGAGAATAAAAATCGAAAATCATGCCTATGCCTACCATGCTGACCGCGCCAATAATGGCAGCGCTGGTGCGATGAATCTTTTCAGTGAAAATCAACACGTAGGCACCTAACAGGATAACGGTTGATATCAACATGGGTTGAGTAAAAGTCATGATTGTCTTACTCAAATCTTCAATAACAGATTGGTAATGCTTAGGTGTGTGACAACACCAAGATACTGGTCATTATCATCGACGACAAACAGGTAGGAAGTGTTGAACTGTTCCATCAGGGCCAGGGCTTTTACGATTTGTGAGTCAGGATTCAGATGCAGTATCTGGTTGATAAGAAACTCATTAGCTGGTTTGTTCAGGTATTCGGAGACATTCTGTTCTGGTATATCAAGGTGTTCAATATCATTTCCCAGCAGGTGAGCATGCTTGATAAGGTCTGCCGGGATACTGGTAGCATAAAAAGTGTTCCTGATTGAGAAGCGACCGATGATTTTCTGGTCTTTGTCCACATAAGGTAACCCGGGCGTGTTGTATTTTACGCATTCGGCAAATGCCTGTTTAACAGTCATATCCTCGGTGATAAAGCCCGTGCTGGTGGTGCAGTCCAGAAGTTTCATAAATTGCCTGCCTCATTTTTAAAAAAATTATAATGCTTAACGCTTATCCTGATGTGACGATCTGAAGTGGTTATTTTTTCCAGGTTTCTCCTTGTTCAGGTTTTCTTTTTGGGGCGCCTGGCGCGCTTTTTTACCTGGTAGGCAGCGATTTGCTGCATCACCAGTGAATAAGGCAGTTGCCTGAAATCGCCATATTGTTGCAGTGCTTTTAGTAAAATGTCATCAATGTCAGAGACGGTTTGAGGAATTTCCCTGTCCGGAAACAAAGCGTGATAAATGCCCCGCATACCACCAACCTGAATACGAATGGCTTTGCCATGCGGCAGAATTTTCTGCGATTCGTTGCTGCTATGCAGTGCAAAGCGGGACTGTTCTCTTAGGTTTTGAAGTATGTCCAGGCACCTGGCCTGGCCATCATCAATTTTGCAGTGAACACCTTCCCTTTCAGCGATGCAGAATTTTTCAGCCTGAGAGCAGTTGCATTGGTTGGTGAGAATGCTTTTTTCAAACGCGCAGAAACGCTCATTGACCTGTTTATATGTTGTTCTGAAGGCATCCTGATCCATTTTATTTCAATGCCTATTTCAGGTTGATATTTTTGAAACGATGAATCAATCGTCGGTCTTTCTTGCTTGGCTTGCCGGATGTCATAAGCGGCATGGCATTTCTCTCCGACTGGATCTGCAGCTGTAAGGATTCTCTTTGAGAGCGGCTTTCTTCAGTTTCACGATAAAAACAGACAGCTTCTTTGGCGGGCCTGCGCTGGGCGGGAAGTTCCAGTATGGTGATTTGCCATTCGTAGGGACCTTTGTGAATGCGAAGTTCATTGCCGATATCGACATTTTTACCGGGTTTGCTTCGCTGTCCATTTAAATGAACTTTGCCACCATTAATTGCTTCAACTGCCAATTGGCGGGTTTTGAAAAATCGCGCTGCCCATAGCCATTTATCCAGGCGCATAATCTTCAGGTAACAGTATCGTCAGAACCGTCAAAGCTACCCTTGTGCAGGTCATCAGCTGCGGAAATACCGAGTAACGGATCCAGCTTACCCATGGTATCCATCTCAGCCATATCATCGTAACCACCTACATGGAATTCGTCGATAAAAATCTGTGGAACGGTTCTTCGCTGGCTTTTGGTAAAGCATTCCATCATGAGTTGCTGATCCCGTTCGATATTGAGCTCCTCAAAATCGACACCTTTACGCTGCAACAGGTTTTTAGCGCGAATGCAGTAAGGGCAGACAGATGTTGTGTACATGACCACTTTTGGCATATTTAAACTCCTATACAATGCCTATATCCTACCAACTGTTTTTGGGCCATGCCATGCCAAAAATAGAATTTCCGTCCGATATTGGAGTTTATTTGATTTAACCTAATATTGGATAATCTTAAAAACTTTTATTTACTGGAGCTGATATGGCCAGAGATGCCTCACCTGGAACAATTTACTTAAAAGAGTACCTGCCGCCTGAATATCTGATTGATGAGGTTGAGCTTGAGTTTGACCTTCAACAGCAAGGTACGTTGGTGACATCAATCCTCTATATGCGCGCCAACCCGGAATCTGGTAGCAGTAATAAGTCACTGTTTTTGCACGGGGAGGAACTTGAGCTGCTTGCCATTCAACTGAATGGCAAAGATCTTCCAGAGTCGGGTTACCGGGTCGAATCAGAAGGATTGACTCTCTTGCAGGCACCAGATCGGTTTGAACTGAAAACTGTCAGTCGTATTTATCCTGAAAAAAACACCGCACTTGAAGGGCTGTATCAGTCAGGAAAAATGTATTGCAGCCAGTGTGAGGCTGAGGGCTTCAGGAAAATAACCTGGTTCCTAGACCGGCCGGATGTGATGGCCAAATTCAGAACCCGGATTATTGCCAACAGGGATAGGTATCCAGTGTTACTGTCTAATGGCAATCCAGGTGATTTTGGCATCCTGGATGGATCGGGTGAATCACGTCATTATGCCGAATGGATTGATCCTTTTCCCAAACCCAGCTACCTGTTTGCGCTGGTGGCTGGTGATCTTGAAGTCGTCTCTGACCGATACACTACTGCCGGCGGTAAAGATGTTGCCTTGAATATTTATGTTGAAAACGAAAACATTGATAAATGTGATCATGCAATGAAATCATTGATCAACGCGATGCGTTGGGATGAAAAGATTTATGGACGTGAATATGATCTGGATGTTTTCAATATCGTTGCCGTAAATGATTTCAACATGGGGGCCATGGAAAACAAGGGGCTGAATATATTCAATTCGAAGTATGTTTTGGCCAAACAGGATACGGCAACAGATTCAGATTTTCAGGGAATTGAAGCGGTTATTGCCCATGAGTATTTTCATAACTGGACGGGCAATCGTATTACCTGTCGTGACTGGTTTCAGTTATCCCTGAAAGAAGGTTTTACGGTCTACAGAGATCAGTGCTTTTCAGCGGATATGGGTGATGCCAGTGTCAAACGTATAGAAGATGTGCGACTGTTGCGTTCTCACCAGTTTGCTGAAGATGCCAGTCCCATGGCTCATCCGGTTCGTCCTGATTCCTATATTGAGATCAATAACTTTTACACGGTTACTGTTTACGAAAAAGGTGCTGAAGTTGTTCGAATGCAGGCTAATCTGCTCGGCCCGGAAATGTTCAGAAAAGCTACAGACCTTTATTTCGAACGTTATGATGGCATGGCAGTTACTACGGAAAATTTTGTCAGCTGCATGGAAGACGTCTCAGGGATTGACTTAACCCAGTTCAAGCACTGGTACGATTATGCGGGCACACCTGTAGTTTCAGTTAAAACTGACTATGATCCGGAGCAGAAAAAATATCAAATGACATTCACACAGAACTGTCCCGACACGCCGGGGCAATCAGGTAAGCCGGCATTCCATATTCCTTTTGAAATAGGCCTGCTTGATTCGGATGGCAATGATCTTGTGAAAGATGGCATGCTTGAACTTTGCGAAAAACAGCAGAGCTTCGAATTCAATAATATTGCCGCCAGGCCAGTGCCATCTTTATTGAGAGGTTTTACCTCGCCGGTCAAACTTGAATATGACTACAGTCAGGAGGAACTGCTGTTTTTAATGGCAAATGATTCAGATGGTTTTGCCTGCTGGGATGCCGCCCAAACCCTGACTCAAAACATCTTGCTGCAAATGATTTCGGCATTTAATTCCGGTCAGCAGATGCAGGTACCTCAAGCCTACATTGATGCTTTCAGGACTGCGCTGCTTAACCGTGACAAGGACAGGGCTTTAACCAGTGAAATTCTGACATTGCCTTCGGCATCCTATCTTGGCGAACAAATGCCTGTTGTTGATGTCGATGGCATATATGCTGCCCGTGAATTTTTAAAGAAACAGTTGGCCACGGAACTTCATGAAGATTTAATGATGGTTTATGAAAGCCTCCGCGAGCAGGGTGATTACAGTATCAAACATAGTGATATCGCCAGACGTTCATTAAAAAACAGGGTGCTGTCTTACCTGGCTGTACTGGAAACCGACGAAGTGAGCCAACTGTGTGTCAATCAGTACGGTGCGGCTGAGAACATGACAGACGTAATGGCTGCCTTTAGCCTGATTACGGACAGTAATTTTTCACAGCGCCAGACGATTATCGATGATTTCGAAAAAAACTGGCAGCATGACTTGCTGGTGATGGATAAATGGTTTAGTGCCCAGGCTATTTCAAAAAGAACTGATACGCTTGATCGAGTGATCGAACTGAAACAGCATCCATTATTCTCAATAAGCAATCCCAATAAGGTCAGGTCTTTGATTGGTGCTTTTTGCAGTGCCAATATGATTGGCTTTCATCAAAGTAATGGAGATGGTTACAGGTTGCTGGCAGATGCGGTGCTTGAACTGGATAAAATCAATCCGCAAATTGCATCACGAATGAGTCGCATGTTGTCAAAATGGCATCGATATGATGAAGATCGCCAGTCTTTGATGAAAGCAGAGCTCGAAAGAATTGTCAGTACAGATGATATATCAAAAGACGTTTATGAAATCGTTTCAAAAAGTTTGAAATAACGGGAGAGAATTATTCAATCTTTGCCACTTTTATGTTGGTGAGGATTGTTTGCCTTTTTCAAGAAAAAACACGGTAAGAGCCGGAAGGAAGGTGAGTGTAACAATTGCAGAGCCAAGTATTCCGAACATTACAATCACGCCGACTCCCCTGTATAACTCGGTTCCTTCTCCCGGCAACATCACCAGCGGGGCAAGTCCGAAAACCGTTGTCAACGTCGACATGGCTATCGGTTTTAAACGGGTTTCAACTGCATTGTTAACGGCATCAATTGCCAGCATGCCTGCATTTCTCGCCTTCATGGACTGATGTACGATCAGTATCGGATTATTGACAACAGTCCCCATCAGAATCAGGAAGCCAAGCATGGTTATCATGTCAAATGACTGGTTGATTTCAGCAAGCCCGATTGCAGGTAACGAGGTGCCGATAAAGTTCATAAACCACAAGCCAAAAATACCACCGGCAATACCCAGGGGGATTGTTGTCATAATGAGAATCGGGTATCCCCAGTGAGAGAAGATAGCGACCAGTAACAGATAAATAATAATCAGTGCAACCAGGTAATTGCTGGCGAGTGCTTCACGGGTGGCATCCAGTTGATCACTTGCACCTGAAATAGTGATTTTGACATTGTTAGGAATTTCACCTGACTGTTGCAGATAACTGACAACATCCTTTTTGACGATGCTAACCCCTGTTTCCAGCGGAATGTTATCAGGTGGGATAATGTTAAGTGTTACAGTGCGTTTGCCATCAACACGTCGGATAGAACTGGTATCTACTGTTTCATTGATGCTCGCAATGGATGAAAGTGGTATGACGGCACCAGCGGGTGTGTAAACGGGTAACTGTTTTAAATCGTCTAACTTTGCCTGGTTGCCAAGATTGCTGTAAAGGTAGATATCAATTTTGTCATCATCCAGAAAGAACTCATCAACAAAAGCTCCGTCGGTGAGTGCCGCTACTGTCAGTCCCAGTTCAGATGATGTCATACCTGTTTCTGCCAATTTGTTCCAGTCGGGTTTTATTTCCACCAGGGGCTGGGACAGGGAAAGGGTAGATGGGTTGGCACGTACCCTGGGGTTGTCAAAAACTTCCTTGGCGCGACGCTCAGCTGCCAGTGCCACCTCATAGATACCAATCAGGTGAGAACCAGATATTTCAAGGTTAATACTGCGGCTGCCGCCATTGTTGCTGGTGATTATGGATCCACGGCTGACAAAGCTTCTCATACCAGGATAGGTTTTATATTTTTTGGAAATGGCATCCATCATTGGTTTGATGTGCGCCGGATCTTTCGGCTGGGAAATGATGCGGATGCGACTCGCCTGTATGCTGAGGTTCAGGTAGGCCAGTGCCGGCACTTCGGTCTCGCCTCTATCAAACTGTTCAGGTGAATGTTCAAGAAAGGGCAAAAAGTAATCCTGCAATTCCAGTCCGATCTTAGCCATGGTTTCAAGGTTATAGCCGGGTGGTGAGGACATGCTGGCAAATGCCTTGGGTTCCTCGCCTTCAGGTAAATATTCCGCCGGGGGGGTAAGAAAATAAAATATCGACAGGCTTATAACCACCACAGTACTTATGACAGTGATTCTGGAAAAAGAATTATTTATAAAAAGACTGACACTTTTCAGAATCCATTGACTCCAGCCATGGATGGATTCCCTGGCACCAAATGTTGAGCCCTTTGAAGACATTCTGGCCGAAGCGGTTGGCAGTAACGTAATGGCTACCAGCATCGAAGCCAGTATCGAGGCAGAAATGGCAATAGCAACATCGGAATACAGTTGACCGGCTTCTTCCTCAATGAAAAGAATTGGTACAAAAACAAGGATGGTTGTCATGGTTGAAGCCAGAACGGCTGGCCAGACCTGGCGCACACCCTCAACAGCAGCCTGGAAACGTTTCATGCCTTTTTGACGGGCCAGTTCAATACTTTCCAGAACAACGATGCTGTTATCCAGTGTCATGCCGATGGCAAAAGCGACACCGGCAAGCGAGATGACATTTATTGTGCGGTCGCCTATTAACAAACCAAGAAATGCCGCTATGGTGCAGATTGGTATGCCCATAACACCGATCAGCGTGGCACTTCCTGATCGTAAGAAAAGATACATGATGAAGCTGGCAAGCAAGGCACCAATAGCCAGGTTTTTCCAGACGTTGTAAACAGAAGACTCGACGTAACCGACATCATCTGCAACCAGGCGCATATGCATACCTGCCGGTTTAAGCACTTCCTCGTTAATATCGGCAACTTCCTGCATCATTTTTCGTTTGATATCGATAACGTTGGAACCTGCCAGGCGTCTTACGGACATACCAATAACCGGTTTGCCATCAGTGTAAGAGATACGGCTGATTTCAAAATGACCAAGCTGAATGTCCGCGATTTCACCGAGGCGTATTAATGAATCACCATTGCGAACCAGTATCAGCTTTTGCAGGTCTTCAAGGTTGTTGAAACGCCCTATCGTCCGCAGCAGGTAACGACGTTTACCTGATTCAATTTCTCCACCAGATATATCAAGGTTACGATCCCTGATCGCTTTTCTTATATCAGCAATTGTCAGGTTTCGTTCTACAAGCTTTGCCGGGTCAATCAGGATTTGAATCTGGCGTTCAGCACCACCGTAGGTTCGGACTTCCGATACGCCGGGTACGGTTTCCATGCGCGAAGCGACATTGTCTTTAATGAAGTCCTGCATAGGCGCCATGTTGAGATTACGTGGATTGCCCTCAAGGGGCATGACACGGAAATACATGAATGCGTTTGCAGAGAAGGAGGTTGCATAAACCCGTGGTTCATTTACGTTGTTTGGGTAGGAAGGTACCTGGCTGAGAGCATTGGAGACAGCGATCAGGGTTTCATTTAAATTAATGCCGAAAGGAAATTCAAGTCGTATAGAAGCCTGCCCAAAAGATGCTGTAGAAACAATTTTTTGCAGGGAAGGAACACTGCGCAGGTGTTCTTCCTGTTCGATAAGAATCTCTTTTTCTACATCCTGCGGCGTTGCGCCAGGCCAGGAGGTTCGAATCGATATATTACGAACCTCCAGATCGGGAATCATCTGAACCGGAATTTTCAGCGCAGCAATAATACCAACGACACAAATGATAAGAATGATGATGGTCATCAGGGTGCCGCGTTTAATGATGGCGTCAAACATGCACAGCTATTCCTGTTGGATTGATACTTTCTGGCCGTCTCTTAACGATTCATTGCCTTCGATGATAATGTTCTGATCAATATCCAGGCCCTTATTGACTACGATATTGCCGGCAAATCCCAGGCCTGTTTTTACCAGCTTTTCAGATACTGTTTCATCATCATTGAGTATCCACACGGTGGTTCGTCCATCAGGATATCTTAGAATGGCATCCCGAGAGACAGTGAGTGCTTTTCGGCCGGTGTCCAGCTCCAGCACACCATTGGCAGACATGCCGGGCGTTATGATCATATCAATATCATTGGAAGAGGCGCGTATCATGAATGTGCGTGCCCTGGCATCAGCAACTGGAACAATCGCAGTTATTTTTCCAGTATGGATTTTATCAGCCTGGGTATCTAGACGAATGCGAATTGGTGTATCAAGTTTGATTTTAGAATAGGCTGTCTGCGGTACCTGGAAGTCAATCCTTAAATTACTTGTGGCGACAAGACTGATAACAGCATCCCCGGGGGTAACCCATTCTCCCGCTTCAGTGAGTTTTTTGCTGATGACACCATCAAAAGGAGCCAGAAGTTTATGGCGTTTAAGCCGGGCTTCCTGTTGCTGCTGTTCCGCCTCGGCAAGTTGAATGGCGGCGCTATCGATGTTCACTTCAGCCAGCAGTGACTGCACTTCATTATCAGAAATGGTCTTTTGTTTGACCAATCGGCGCGCATCAGTAAGACGGCGCCGGGAATCGGCGAGTTCCAGTTTTGCCTGCCGGGTTTTTGCCTTGTAGGCATCAACAGCTAACTGTTGCAGTTCAGCATCCAGTTCAAGAATTATGTCACCGGCTTTAACGTACTGTCCTTCATCAACAAGAACACGTTTTACCAATCCGCTCAATTCGCTTGAAATGTCAGCTGTCTGGGGTGATGACACCGTGCCGGTTACAGCGATCTCGTTAATCACAGTCATTTCGACCGGCTTGCCGGTAACAACAAGTGGCGTAACTGACTTTGCATGGGACAAAGTTAAAGGCAATAAAATTAGCGAAAACAGAATAGGAAATAGTCTATTCATTTTCATATTTATAATGCTTTACCTGGCGGCGAATATTTCTTTGTCGAATGATGCCGAGAATTTTCCAGTTTAGGTCTTTGAGGTCAATATCAGGGTAGGTGTCATTGCAGGCATAAAGATATTCTCTGCCATTTTCATCAACCTTGAATTGCCTGAACCATCTTGAACCTTCCATTTCGACAAAAACATAACTGTCAGGCACTTTTCGTTCAAAGGGTTCGATAACAATGATGCAGTTGTCAGGAAACTCGGGTTCCATGCTGTCACCCAGAACCTGGAGTGCAAATGGTTCAGTTTCAGAACAGCTGTCACCAGCGCTTTGACTCTCGATTTTTATGGGAATATCAACCATTTTTTTCTTTCATTTGTGGGTATACTCGAATTTTATCAAAGTGTAATTTTATAGGTTGTAATTTTATAGGGCATATTTTCATATGGCTGGCTCGAATTGCTAAAATACGGCCGTTGAACTGCGAATTTACGTTCATACTCAGATAATAGCCAGATAATTTTTGATCATAAATTAACCATTTATAAGGTAATAATAGCATGCAACATATGGCCTCGGCAGAAGCCAGAGTCCACACAAATCGTAGGGACTGGCACAATTTAAAAGGAATGCTGCCTTTCCTGTGGGAGTTTCGTGGAAGAGCATTGTTTGCGCTGGCCTGTCTGGTACTTGCAAAAGTTGCCAATGTTGGTGTTCCTGTTTACCTGAAAAAAATTGTTGATTCTCTCAATGAGCAACCGGAACAAATACTGATTCTTCCTGTTGGCCTGCTGGCTGTTTACGGCGTGTTGAAACTCAGTGCATCAATGTTTAACGAACTCAGGGATGTGGTTTTTGCAAAAGTTCGTTACCGTGCCATGCGACGCTTATCTACCCGGGTGCTGACACATTTACACAAACTCTCTCTTAGATTTCATCTTGAGCGACGCACCGGGGGCATCAGTCGTGACCTTGAAAGAGGAACACGTTCCGTCAGTAGCATTCTTAATTACATGGCCTTTAGTATTCTGCCTATTGTGGTTGAGTTCAGTCTTGTCGCTTTTGTTCTCCTGAATGAATATGACGTGATATTTACCCTGGCAATCTTCGGTTCCGTGGTTGTTTACATGTTGTTTACTTTTGCAGTCACTGAATGGCGAATGGATTTTCGCCATCATATGAACTCGCTCGATTCCAAGTCCAATGGTCAGGCGATTGACAGCCTGATGAACTATGAAACGGTCAAGTACTTTAATAACGAGCAAATGGAAATAGACCGTTATGACAGTGCATTGAGTGAATGGGAATATTGGGCTGTAAGAAGCCAGTCCTCAATGTCAATTCTCAATTTTGGGCAGGGTGCGATTATTGCACTGGGTGTCACGCTTGTTATGTACCTGGCAATAGATGGCGTGGTGCAGGGGAATATGAGCATAGGTGACCTGGTGCTTGTGAATGCCTTTCTGTTACAGCTTTTCATTCCATTAGGTTTTCTGGGCATTGTATATCGTCAGATCAAATATTCTCTGGCTGATATGGACCTGGTTTTTAAACTGCTTGAAAAACAACCTGAGATCACAGATCGGGAGAACGCGGCTGACCTTAAGGTTTCCCAGGGGCATGTGGTATTTGATCATGTTGATTTTGGTTACCAGCAAGAGCGTCAAATTCTCAAGGATGTCAGTTTTGAAATTCGTGGTGGTGAAAAGGTGGCTGTTGTCGGTCACAGTGGAGCCGGTAAATCAACACTGTCAAGGTTGTTGTACAGGTTTTACGATATAAACCGCGGCAAAATCCTGATTGATGACCAGGATATTTCTGCCGTTAAGCAGGACAGTCTGCGTGAGGCCATCAGTATCGTTCCCCAGGATACTGTTCTTTTCAATGAATCGATATATTACAACCTGCAGTATGGTTGTCCTGAAGCCAGTCATGATGAAATTGTTCAGGCAGCAAAACTGGCACACATACATGAATTTATTGAAAACCTGCCCGATGGATGGGATACGGTTGTTGGTGAGCGGGGTTTAAAACTTTCCGGTGGTGAAAAACAACGGGTTGCGATAGCCAGGGCAATTTTGAAAAAGCCCAAAATTTTAGTTTTTGATGAAGCCACTTCTTCACTGGACAGTAAAACTGAAAAAGCGATTCAATCCACTCTACAGGAAATAGCCAGGGACCATACCACCCTGGTGATTGCACACAGGTTATCGACGGTTGTTGATGCAGACCGCATCCTGGTAATGGATCAGGGGAAAGTGGTTGAACAGGGAACGCATGAACAATTGATCAAATCTAAGGGGCACTATGCACATATGTGGGAACTTCAACAGCAGGAAGATCATGAAGTTGACGAAAAGTCATGAAACGATTGTCATTCAAAGCAACTGATCAATTTTTATCGGTACAGAACCATGAGGATGTTTACGTCAACCAGCGGATCAAGCAGATATTATTGTCTGCCAGGTTGGTATGGCCTCTTACGCTTTTGATAACAGGTTTGTGTTCTGCCCTGTTAATTATATTTCTGATTCAGGCTGATGTTATTGAAAGCAGTATATGGAATTCATTGCTTTTCGTGCAGCTGGCAATGGCCACTTTGGGGGCGGTGGTAGGAATATGGCGTCTTCGGGATCAGTTGTTAAAACCCCTTGCCCGTCTCGAATCATCTGTAGCCCATGTTTGTCAGGGGGACGCAGTAGATATTTCACTTGAACAAAAAGGACTTGGTGTTTTCGATAACATGGCCAGGGACCTGGGCAGTATCAACGAAGAACTCACTGATCTTTATGAAGATATGGATAGTCGTGTTGCAAGACAAACGCTCAGGCTTGCCCAAAAAACAGCTTCACTGAAAATTCTTTATGATGTTGCCGCTACCATTAACCAGTCTGATTCCGTAGAAGAGCTGTTATTGAGGTTTCTGCGAATTTTAAAAGAAATGGTCAATGGTAAAGCGGCTATTGTCAGAACGATTGCCGCAGATGGTAGAAAAAAACTTATCGGCTCGATTGGTCTTGAAAATACTTTGTTAACAGAAGAGCAGATGCTACCGGTTCAACTGTGTGTCTGCGGTACAGCGTTAACTCCCGGAGATATTTTATGTGGAAAAGACCCGGCCATATGTTCAAAAGTTAACGGCAGGAAAATGTTTGGCAGCGATGAGATAGAAGTTGTCAGTGTGCCTCTTGAATACCATGGTGATCTGTTGGGTAACTACAGTATTTTTGTCGATAAAACAGGTATTACAGAACGTGAGGACATCATGGAGTTGTTGTCTACGATCGGTTCGCATCTTGGAATGGCACTGGCAAAGCAACAGTCGGATGAAGATGCCCGTAAGCTTTCAATTATTGAAGAGCGTTCAAATTTTGCGCATGAACTACACGATTCCCTGGCGCAGACGCTCGCCAGCTTGAGGTTCCAGACGCGTATGATGGAAGACAGTCTGGATAAGACATTGTTATCTGACAATGCGAGTCATGATCTTGAACGTATTCGAAACGGCCTGGATGAGGCCCATGTTGAACTTCGGGAGTTAATCAGCAACTTCAGGGCTCCGCTTTATGACAGGGGACTGGTTTTTTCTCTGGAAAAAATGGCAGAACGTTTTCAGCAGGAGACGGGTATCGCAACTTTCTTTCAACATGACTGCAAGCAGGTTGGAATCCCGGTAACCAAGGAAATGCAACTGGTCCGGATTGTACAGGAATCATTGGCTAATATTCGAAAACATGCACAGGCCCAGGCCGTAAGGATTCTTCTGGATTGTCCGGCTAAAAATTATTACAGAATTCTTGTCGAAGATGATGGTGTCGGGTTTGACTACACCGGAAAAGAGGGCCGTCCCGGAGAACATATAGGTTTAAGCATCATGGAAGAGCGTGCGCAAAAACTCGGTGCTGATTTTAAAATCGAAACTGAATTAGGCGAGGGTACCCGGGTCGAACTGCTATATCGTGTCGATGGATAAGTGTTACCTTTGGGCAAATGCTCAGGCTTTAAGATAGAATAGGTTTTTTTTCTAATGAGGCAGGCTAGTGCGAGTACTGTTAATTGATGATCATGCCCTGTTTCGAATAGGCTTAAGAGAATTGCTTGAGCGGCGCGGAATTGAAGTTGTTGATGCGATTGGTGACTGCGATACCGGTATAGAACAGGTCGAAAAACTTTTGCCTGACATCGTCCTGCTTGATATGCGCATGCCGCAGATGACCGGTATCGAGGTTTTACGGGAATTACGGGACAGGCAACTGAAAATGGCTATCAGTATGCTCACTACTTCCCGAGAAGAAAAAGACGTTATTGAGTCTTTGCAATATGGTGCCCAGGGTTATCTTTTAAAGGATATGGAGCCAGATGAATTGATAACAGCATTGAATGATATTCTTGAAGGAAAGACCATTGTAGCTCCCGAGTTGACTTCTGTGCTCGCCAAAGCGGTGCAGGGGGAAGTGACAGAAATTGATCAGATGGAAGAAAGGTTTGCAGACCTGACGCCAAGGGAAAGTGAAATTTTATGCCATTTGGCGGCTGGCCAGAGTAACAAGGTTATCGCCAATCATCTCGGGATTACCGATGGCACAGTCAAGTTACATGTTAAAGCGATACTGCGAAAGTTAAATGTGCAGTCCCGGGTTGAAGCAGCCGTAATCGCGGTAGAAAAAAACCTTTGTGCACGTAGTGAAGCAAATTAGTTGAGGGCGATAGTTAAATGCAGAAATTAATCGACTTACTGGCCGAAACACTTAAATCGGTTAATGAAATTATGCCCTGGGACATGGAAGAAATGATGGAAGCTGATCCCGATGTTCTTGTTCTGGATGTTCGGGAGAGGGATGAGTTCGATACCATGCATGTCGAAAACAGTCTTAATGTTCCCCGCGGTATTGTTGAGTCAGCCTGTGAATGGGGATACGAGGAGACTGAGCCGGAACTGGTCAATGCACGTGATCGAACAGTGATTGTTGTATGTCGTTCAGGTTATCGCAGTATCCTGACAGCCTACAGTTTACAGTTGCTCGGTTTCAACAAAGTTTATTCCCTCACGACCGGTTTGCGAGGTTACAACGACTACGAATTACCGTTTGTTGATATTGAAGAAAAACCGGTTGATATTGAAGTGGCGGATGCATTTTTTGTAAACAAGATATTGCCAGACCAGTTGGAACCAACTGAATAGACCTGGTTTTAGACCAATCTGAAAAGACCAATCTGTACAGGCCAATCCGATCAGTCGTTTAGCTCGGTTCCTGGTTCAACTGGACTTGTTGCTCCCATGTTTGAATCACCCGGAGCATCAAACCATGAAAGTTTCGATTGAAGTTCCACCACATGCCCAACGATAATCAAGGTAGGGGGCACAGGTTTTTCCTTCTCAACAATACCCGGTAGTGAATCTAATGTACCGGTGATGACCTTTTGCTGGTGTGTCGTACCCTGTTGAATCAAAGCTGCCGGCATCTCAGGTGAGACACCATTTTCAATTAATTTTGAAAAGATAATCGGCATTCCCTGCAGTCCCATGTAAAACACCACAGTCTGGCTTGGCTGGGAAAGTTGTTTCCAGTTTAAATTGACAGAACCATCCTTGAGATTGCCAGTGACGAAAGTGACCGATTGAGCATAGTCACGGTGAGTAAGAGGAATGCCCGAGTATGATGCACAGCCAGCTGCTGCTGTAATGCCTGGTACAACCTGGAAAGGCACACCTTCTGCAGCAAGTGTGTCGATTTCTTCTCCGCCACGGCCAAAAATAAACGGATCACCACCTTTCAGCCTGAGTACTCTTTTTCCCTGCTTGGCTAACTTGGCCAGGCATTTATTGATTTCTTCCTGGCGCATGGCGTGTTTATCACGCTCTTTACCAACATAAATTCTTTCAGCATCCTTTGCAGTCATTTCGAGAATAGGTTTCGCGACAAGCCTGTCATACACCACAACATCAGCCTGTTGCATCAGTCGTAATGCCCTGAAGGTTAATAGATCGGGATCTCCCGGACCTGCACCAACCAGGTAAACTTCACCCATGTCTGAATTCGACTGAAAATGGGTTAGTTCTTTTTCCAGAATTGCTTCTGCTTCCTCTAAATGGCCGGAAAAAACACGTTCGGCAAAACCACCCTGTAATGTTTTGTGCCAAAAGTGCTTACGATCAGATGGGTTGCTAAAGGTTGATTTAACCTTGTCTCTGTATCGACCGGCAATCTCTGCCAGTTTGCCATAGGATGCAGGAATAACAGATTCAAGTTTTGATTTAATCAAGCGGGCTAAGACTGGCGATGCGCCGCCGGTGGAAACCGCGGCGATGACCGGCGAGCGGTCAATAATAGAGGGCATGATAAATGTGCCGTTATCCGCTTCATCGACGACGTTGCAGGGAATTTTGCGTTGTTCTGCCAAGCCGGCAATCTTTATGTTTATTTCAGCCTGGTTGGTTGCAGCGAACACCAGTGCCTGGTTGCTTACGTCAGATTCCTGAAATTCCCGGTTAAGAACCTCAACGTACTCATTGGCACTGAGTTCCTGCATTTCATTACATAAGTCCGGGGAAATCACCTGGACCCGGGCTTTAGCACCAATGAGTAATTTGACTTTTCGGGCCGCTACAGGACCACCGCCTACAACAAGGCAGTCCCTATTAGAGAGTTTCAAGAAAACAGGCAGAAATTCCATAGTGTCGAGAAGGTATCCTGATTAGTAAAATTAATAAAAAACCAGAATTTCAATCCGGAAATTTTATAATCTTATTGATCTATATTAAGAAATAATAATATACTATACAAAATTATTATCGAACAGGAAACTGAAGTGATAAAAGAAATCGACGCCGATGAATTAAAAGCACGTCTGGATGCCGGTGATCAGATCGAATTACTTGATATTCGCAGCGATGCGGAGCTTGCCCAGGGGATACTGCCAGATTCCCAGCACGTGCCCATGCACCTAATCCCCTTGCGAATCAATGACTTTTCCAGCGACAAAGACATCGTATTATACTGTCGCAGTGGTGCACGCTCCTATCATGCCTGCAGCTATCTGGCTCAACAGGGCATAACCAATGTTATCAACCTGCGTGGCGGAATTATTGCCTGGGCAAGAAACGGCTACGAAATTGGTCGTGCATGAGATTAATTTATAACCGGCAAAACTTGCGTTTTTAATCGTTTTAGAATATAAGAATGCGCTTTGCTCAATGACTACTAACTCAATACCCTACTTGGAGGTTGCAAATGGCTGATCAAGAACTTGATGCATCTGGTCTGAATTGTCCTTTACCTATTCTTCGTGCGAAGAAAACTTTAAATGGTATGGAATCAGGTAAAGTTTTACATATCATCGCGACTGATCCGGGTTCTGTTAAGGATTTCGAAGCTTTCTGTAAACAAACCGGCAACGTTCTAACTGAATCCAAAGAAGAAGGTGGCAAATTCCACTTCCTCATCACTAAAAGCTAAACGCTGATTTTAATCGGTTTTATGCCCATTTCGGGGCAGGAGATAAGAAATGGAAGAGAAAAAATTAGCCATTATCGCGACAAAAGGTACGCTGGACTGGGGTTATCCTCCTTTTATTCTTGCGTCGACTGCTGCTGCTTTGGGCTACGAAACTGAAATCTTTTTTACCTTTTATGGTTTGCAGCTTCTTAAGAAAGATCTGAAACTGGAGGTTTCGCCTCTCGGCAATCCAGGTATGCCAATGCCAATGGGAATGGATAAATGGTTCCCTGTTCTAGGTACGGCTTTACCGGGTATGCAGGCTGTTATGACCAGCATGATGAAAAAGAAAATGGCCAGTAAAGGTGTTGCCAGCCTGGAAGAACTGCGTGAGCTTTCCCAGGAAGCGGATGTTAAGCTTATTGCCTGTCAGATGACTGTTGATTTATTCGAAATGGATACTTCTGAGTTCATTGATGGTGTCGAATATGCCGGTGCAGCTCGTTTCTTTGAATTTGCCGGTGAATCTGATATCTGCCTTTATATTTAAAATATTTAATTTCAGGCAATCATATCGATAAAAAAACCGCCGTTAGGCGGTTTTTTTATGCCTGATGAATGAAGTTGAATGGCCGGGTCCGAAGTGGCTTGCTGGCTAAGAAATTAAATTAATACATTCATACATTGAGCTTGTATTAGCTTATTAACAGTGTATTATATAAGCTAATTTTATTGGCATCGATGAGAAATTTACAATGTCAGATAGACGACTTCAGGTATTCCATACTGTTGCGCGTTTGCTTAGTTTTACTAAGGCAGCAGAAACGCTTCATATGACACAACCAGCTGTTACGTTCCAGGTTCGTCAGCTTGAGGAACAGTTCAATACGCGTTTGTTTGATCGTACTCATAACCGTATCAGTCTTACTGATGCAGGCCAGCGGGTATATGACTTTTCAGGCAAAATTTTCGATTTGTACTCGCAAATGGAAAATGCTGTTAAGGAAATGACCGGCGAGATCAGTGGTGCCCTGACAATAGGTGCCAGTACAACCATTGCGGAATACATGTTGCCTGCGCTATTGGGTGACTTTAAATCCAAGTATCCTGATGTTGCCATCCATCTTAAGGTATCCAACTCTGAAGGGGTTGTGGCCATGGTCGAAAATAACACGATCGACCTTGGTGTTGTAGAAGCAAAAGTTTCTAATAAAAACCTTGTTGTTGATGTTTGCCGTGTTGATCACCTTGTTGCTATTTTGCCACCTGGACATGAACTGGCTGAGCAAAAAATAGTCTCTTTTGAAGAATTGACACAGTTTCCATTTATCTGCAGGGAAGAGGGTTCAGGTACACGAGAAGTGATCGGTGATTACCTTGCGAATCAGTCAACAGCCTGCGATCTAAAAATTGCCATGGAGCTTGGCAGTCCCGAAGCAGTCAAAGGTGCTGTTGAGGCCGGTATGGGAGTTTCCATCGTCTCAAGAGCCACCATCCAGAAGGAACTGCGTCTTGGCACTTTGATAGCTGTCAACCTGGATCCACCTTTGCAAAGACCTTTCTCATTTGTTCATCCAAAACAAAAATTCAGGCTAAGAGTCATGGAAGAACTCCTGGATTTTGCCCAAATGTACTGCCAGGATTTCAAAGAGCAGTCAAAGTAAGTTGTGATTCCTTCATTTCCTGGTTCTGGGAACCCGAAACAGCCCAGGCAGCAGAAATTGCTTAAGCTTTTTAACCGGCTAAATAGTGAAAAGCAAAAGCAGTTGCTGGACTTTGCAGAGTTTCTAAACCAGAAACAGACCGATGTAGATGAGTCGGCGGATAAGTCTTCTGTCAATTCGACTGGGCATCCTGATGAGCCAGTCCTTATCCCGCGCCCCGAAGAGGAAACTGTGGTGGCTGCGATAAAAAGACTTTCAAAAACCTACGCTATGCTTAACAAGGATGATATGCTTCATAAAACATCCGACCTGATGAGTGAGCATATTTTGAAGGGCAGGTCGGCTCCAGAAGTGATTGATGATCTTGAATTGATGTTTACAGAGTATTATCAAGCTCATAGAGAGCAGTTTTCCAAATCCGATTGATTGATAGCGCATGCATATTCTTGCCAAGTGGCTGAAACATACTTTTTCTGACCCACAGATTGTATTTCTGTCGTTGTTTCTGATTCTGTCATTCGTCCTGATACTGACAGTCGGCAATATGCTTATGCCGGTTCTTGCCAGCGCCGTTATTGCTTATCTGCTTGAAGGCATTGTGAGTTTGCTAGAGCGGCGCGGCTTACCCAGGCTGTTTTCTGTTGTCGTGGTTTTTATCGGCTTTATTTTGTTTGTTGTGCTGGTTATTTTCGGTTTGATTCCTTCCCTGTCCCGTCAGCTATCGCAACTGGTCAATCAGTTACCGGATATCATAACCCAGGGTCAGCAGACCTTGATGCAACTGCCAGATAAATATCCAGGTTACATTTCAACAGAACACATCCAGGAAATATCTGCTGTTATTCGAAGAGAGATTACTAATTTCGGTCAGGAACTTGTCAGTATCTCATTATCGTCGGTAGTCGGTCTTATCACCTTAATGATTTACCTGGTACTTATGCCGTTACTGGTTTTTTTCTTTCTTAAAGATAAACAGCTGATATCCGAATGGTTTACCGGTTTTCTGCCAAAAGACCGAGCATTGGCGACAAAGGTTTGGGATGATGTCGACAGACAGGTGGCAAATTACGTTCGAGGTAAATTTGCTGAAATTCTGATTGTCTGGGCGGTTTCTCTGGTTGTGTTTACACTTTTTGGTTTGCAGTACGCGATGCTGCTGTCGGTTCTCGTAGGCCTTTCGGTAATAATTCCATATATAGGTGCCGCAGTTGTTACTATTCCGGTATTAATGATTGCGTGGTTTCAGTGGGGCTGGAGTCCTGAATTTATCTGGCTGTCAGTTGCTTACGGGGTAATCCAGGCACTTGATGGAAATGTGCTTGTTCCCATGTTGTTTTCAGAGGTAGTCAATCTTCATCCGGTAGCTATCGTTGTTGCAATTTTACTGTTTGGAGGCTTCTGGGGGTTCTGGGGGGTATTTTTTGCAATTCCACTTGCAACGTTGGTACAGGCTGTCATCAATGCCTGGCCGGGTATTACCTATACTTCCGATGATACCGAGCTTGAGGTATCCGATGCTGAATAAAAAACTAGAGCGCTGACTGGCTAAAGTTAAAGTTCATTTCTTCACCTTCCGGTGAAATAAATTCTCCCTGCAGATAGTCTGCAACCGTGGTCCAGTGCAGGTTGATTTTTTGTGGATCAGAAATATTGGCGACAATAACATGACATCCAATTTTATGGGCCTGGTTGACATAAGTATTGATAACACTGGATTCAGTTTCCAGCAATCTGCTTGAAACTTTAACAAAATCAGCTTTTAAATAATTCAAAATTTTAAAAGCGGCTTTTTTGGCTGGAAATTCAGAAATGCAGACTTTACAGCCTAGCGCCTTTACCTTCTTGATGTAAGCATGTGCTTCTTTGACAATTGATACCATGGATGAAAAGCGTAATTCAATAACAATACCTGTGCCGGGAATTTGCGATGACTTCAGCGTATCCCTGATTATTCCGGCAGAAGTATCATCCTTGATGGTCCGGTAGGATTGTGGAAAAAATACATAGCCGGATTTGTCTTCTGATTTTAATTTGATCATTGCAGCAACTGATTTTCTGGCAATTTGCTGGTCCATTTTAATTACCGTTTCCTCATCCTGAAGAGACTTGACTATTCCATACCAGCCTATAGATTCCTCGCTGTCTTTGTACTTAACGATAATCGAGTAGTTATCGGTGGAAATGCCACCAATACAAAGAATCGGCTGGTAGAAAAACCTGAGGTTTTCTTCATTAATTGCTTTTGTAAGTTTGTTTTCCCACGTGGCATTTACTGGTGTGGTCGTGTCGTTTAATTCAGATTGCTCTTCGATATCAGTGCTGTCTCCCAGCAGACCGGGTTTTAATATCGGTTGATTTTCGGAAGAGCGTTTACCAGGTTGCGATTCCGAACACTCAAGCTTGATAGCATGAATTAAATCCTGTGTGCGCTTGATACGGTTCTGTATTGTGGCAATAAGCACCTTGGGACGAATGGGTTTCATGATGAAATCATCGGCACCCAGTAACAAGGCATTGAGCTGTTTTTCCTGGTCGGTTTCCCCGGATAAAAATACGATCGGCGTAGCCTGGTAACGCAGGTCATCACGGATTACAGAGGTTAATTCAAGTCCATTTGCATCAGGCATGTAAATGTCCATTAAAATAATGTCGGGCTGAAACGACATCAGGCTGTCCATTACTTTAAGAGGATTGGTAACAACCAAAGTATTCATGCTGGCTTTTTGTAAAATTGAAGATGCAAATTCAGCCTGGGTAGGATCATCTTCAATGATTAACACCTTGTTCACCAGGCTGCTGTCAGGTTCGAACAAAGACTTGATTTCATCGATAATAAGGTTGATGTCCTGGGGCGCGCAAAAATAGCGGTTGATGCCCGAGCGCATTGCCGAAAGTCTTAATTGAAGATTGCCTTCGCTACTTATCATTATAATGGGAATGTCTTTTAAATAGTTTTCATTCTCATTGCTTAATAATTCATTTAATTTTTCAAGATCAGAAATTTCACTGGTTTCAAGCACAATACCTCTTGGATCATCTTTTTTTATTTGTTCAGCGACTGAATCAATACTCTGGTTTGAGATGAATTTGAAGTCCAGTTCGGCTAAGCGTGCTTCTATATTTGGAATAACCTCACCATTGTTACTGAAAAGTAAAATTGGCTCATTCTTGTCAAGGGTTTGTAGCAATGTAACCTGGTTGTGCTTTTGCGAAACTTCGAGCTTTTCGAAAAGATTGTTGATATCGGTGATCTGCTTATTTGAAGGTTGAGTGCTTCTATTTAAAAATAACCCCAGGTATTCCTGAATGGCATGAGAATGTGTATGCGTATCATCCATGTCATGTAATGCAGACAGGCTGGTGATGTCAGTGACTAAATCATAAAGCTTTGCCAGGGAGACATCAGACCATTGATCCTGGGAGATTTTATTCCAGGTCTGCCTGGCTGAAACGAGCAGATCAGGTAGTTGGGTTAAAAAGTTTTCTTTGCTGTTCTTATCTAAAAAAAGATCTGAAGATGTCATTTTTTTGGTTTTTCCTGGGTTTTGGAAAAGCTATTTCTTTACCAGTAATAATTCTGTAGATTGCAGATTGATTTAAGTTTTTATTGAAAATAAATATAACAGCATCAATGGCCTGAGAGCGAGTCTATATTAATGTCTGACAATATTATTTGGCCGGAAAAAATAGGGCAAGAATTGATTGGTGCACCTGAAAGTATTATGGATTTAAATGTACTGTTAGCTATTATGGCTGTTCTGACGGTTGTTTTTCTTTTTTTCACTATAAAAACATCCTTACAAAATAGGCAGTTAAAAAAACTCATTGAACAACTCTCTGAAGAGCACGAAGACCTCGTCTCTGCCTACAACGCGCAGGATGAAGCTATTGTAGCCGAAACTGTTTTAAGGCAGTCGGTTGAGGAGTCCCTGCGAACAGCTAATCGAATTGCTGAAGGCGCCAGCCGTTCCAAGACTGAATTTATGGCGACTATTGGCCATGAGATCAGGACGCCGCTTAATGGCATTATCCCGATCCTGGAAATGCTTTCAGATACAGATCTGGATGATGAGCAGTTGCAGATGGTAAAAACAGCATTGCAATCTTCGTTACACTTATTGAGACTGATAAACGACATTCTGGATTTTTCCAAGGCTGAGGTTGGCAAGCTTGAAATTGAAAGTATTGAAATTGATTTAAAAGCGCTGGTTTTTTCGATAACTGACCTGATGAAGCAGTCGGCTGAAAAAAAAGGTCTCAACCTGGATGTATCTTTCTCTTCAAAAGTACCCTCTTACCTAAGAGGGGACTCTTTAAGAATCAAACAGATAATTACCAATCTTTTAAGTAACGCCCTGAAATTTACTGACAGTGGAAGTATTCAACTGAAGATTGATGTTCAAAAGGAAGAATTTCGTTTTGTGTCAGTTGTATTTACCGTTAAGGATACTGGTATCGGTATGTCTGAATCGGTCAGGAAAAAACTGTTTACATCATTTACCCAGGCAGATGCTTCAACAACCCGGCTGCATGGTGGTACTGGTCTCGGTTTGGCTATCTGCAAACGTCTAGTGGAACTGATGGGCGGCGAAATTGATGTTAAGTCGGTAGAAGGCAAAGGTTCAAATTTCTGGTTTGTATTGCCCTTGAGAAAGTCTTTAAGAGATGTGCCGGCACTCAGGGAAAACCTTGAAGATGCGACAATATTATATTTCAGGAAAAGCCAGTACAAACTGGACGTCCATAATCAAATGGAGGAAGGCTGCAAAATTAAGATAGAACCGACCGATTCTATTGACATCATTTTGGAACAATTAAACAAATCACTAAAACCCGGAGACTCTAGCTTTGTTGACCTGGTGGTGGTCGATGTAATGGGATCAGAGTTTACCGCTGCATCAGATATTTTAAGAATCAAGCGCGCGTTAACAGGTACGTTCAGTCAGATACTGGTGGTGAATGCATTGCCGGCATTGTCGACCGACTTAAAACAGGCCGGTGCAGATGCTGTGTTGCTAAGGCCTTTCAACTTTGAAGCATTTCGGCAGCAAATATACCGTTTGCTGGATATTGGTCTGTTTCAGGTGATACATGAAATGCCTGACAATTTAAGCCTGTTCGGCGGCATGTTTGATCAGGGAAGCGAGGGGGAACCAAACGACAAACTGGTGCAGGCATCCAGGGTGAATGAGCTTAAGTTTTCAGGAAAAGTATTACTTGCAGAGGATAACCCGATCAACCGTTCGGTGATTGAAAAAATGCTTAAAATGTTTGGGCTTGCAGTTACTTCAGTAGATGAAGGTTTTTCTGCTGTTAAGTTAATGAAAACTGAAAATTTTGATCTGGTGTTCATGGATTGCCAGATGCCGAGAATGGATGGATTTGAAGCTACCAAACTCTGGCGGGCTTATGAAAATGAACATGCCGGCTCAGGCAGACATCTGCCGATTATTGCTATTACAGCCAATGCCATGCGGGAGGACCGGCAACAGTGTATAGATGCCCAGATGGATGATTACCTGCCTAAACCCATATCTCGTGCTGCACTTGGAGTTGTGCTGAAAATCTGGATGCCACAGGAGAGGCTGGTTGAAAATATTGAGCTTGATATTCGGGATGAGACTGTCGAACCGACTGGCGGAAGCAGTGAACTGGACAATAAGACCCTGTTGGAACTTAAAGATGTGATGGGTGATGATTTTGGTCAGATTATTCATAGCTATATCAAGCATTCGACAGAATTGATCAGTAATATCAAGCTGTTAATCAATACAGGTGATTTAAAAGAAGTTCAAAGGCTGGTTCACTCGTTTAAATCAAGCAGTAAAAATGTTGGAGCAATTGAGCTGGGTGACAAAGCCTACGAAATTGAAAAAAAACTCGCCAATGGCAATCATTCTGAATTGGATGATGAGATCCAAAACCTGATTGTCAGGTATGACCGGGTTGTTAAAGCACTCGAGGAATTGTTAGCCCATTGATTAATGCCGTTAAAGCGTTTGGGATGCAAAGTCTGCGAGTCTTGAACGTTCACCACGCTGCAAAGTGATATGACCGCTATGTGCCCAGTATTTAAAACGGTCAACTGCATATGTCAGACCTGACGATGTTTCTGTTAGATACGGGGTATCAATCTGAGCAACGTTACCGAGACAGATGATTTTGGTGCCGGGGCCGGCCCGCGTAATCAGGGTTTTCATCTGTTTGGGCGTCAGGTTTTGGGCTTCATCAAGAATGATGTACTTGTTCAGAAAGGTTCGTCCACGCATAAAGTTAAGTGAGTGGATTCTTATACGTGATCTTAACAGGTCATCGGTAGCCGCCCGACCCCATTCACCACCTTCAGTCTGGGTCAGCACTTCCAGGTTATCCATTAAGGCGCCCATCCAGGGAGTCATTTTTTCTTCTTCGGTACCGGGTAAAAAGCCGATGTCTTCACCAACCGGCACAGTGACACGGCTCATGATAATTTCTTTGTAAATGTTCTGGTCAAGAACCTGGGTCAGACCAGCCGCCAGGGCCAGTAATGTTTTACCGGTGCCGGCAGTACCTAGCAAAGTGACAAAATCAATCTCGGGGTTCATTAACAGGTTTAAGGCAAAGTTCTGTTCACGGTTTCTGGCGTTAATGCCCCATACAGAGCGTTTGCTGACCCGGTAATCATCAACCAGCTCAATCATGCCATCTTCGCCATCTTTTGAGACAACCATGGCTTCGAAACCTGCATCCCCACCGGTATACAAAAACTGGTTGGGATACCAGTCCTTGGTATCGGGACCCTGAACTCTGTAAAAAGTGTGTCCATCTTCCCGCCAGGACTCCATGTTTTTACTGTGAGTTTCCCAAAAATCTTCTGGTAGTTCAGTCTCACCCTTATAAAGCAATTCCAGGTCGTCAAGCGCCTGGTCATTTTGGTAATCTTCGGCTTCCAGGCCAATGACAGCGGCTTTAATGCGCAGGTTAATATCCTTGGAAACAAGAATGACTTCACTGTCCTTGTATTCATCCTGTAAGGCGAGTGCAGTAGACAGGATGTGGTTGTCAGGACTCATGCCGGGGAGATTGTCTGGAAGCAGCTTTTTAAAGGCTTGAGTCTGGAAAAAAACATGTCCGCATAAATGCTCAACTTCTTCGTTGCTGTTTTTTACACAGGGAAGTGGCAAACCGTTGGCAATCTCTTCACGCGAGGCACAGGTCACCAGTTCATCGAGAAAGCGGCTGACCTGGCGAACATTGCGTGCAACTTCCGACATGCCTTTTTTACCTTTGTCGAGTTCCTCGAGAACCACCATTGGTAAAAAGATATTGTGTTCGGCAAAACGGAAAATGGCAGTGGGATCGTGCATCAGCACATTGGTATCTAGTACATAAATACGGGGACTATTATGAGGAACCATGAATGTTTTATTCCAGCGGTTAAGTTAGATGATTTAAAGACTATTTTTTATTAAGTTCTTTAACAGCAAGTAATACTTCATCAACATGACCAGGCACTTTTATGCCACGCCATTCCTTCTGAAGTTTGCCATTTTTATCGATTAGAAAAGTGCTACGCTCGATACCTCTGACCTGCTTGCCATACATGTTTTTCATTTTGATGACATCAAAATGGTTACAGAGTTGTTCTTCCTTGTCTGATAACAGTTCAAAGGGAAAGTCCTGCTTGTTTTTGAAATTTTGCTGCGCTTTGACGCTATCTCTGGAAGCCCCGAGAATAACGGTTGATTGACGTCGGAATTTGTTGATGGCTTCAGAAAAGTCTTTGCCTTCCTGTGTGCAACCGGGAGTGCTTGCTTTGGGGTAAAAGTAAAGGACGATGTTTTTACCGGTAAAATCTGAAAATTTTATAGTCTTATCGCTGGTGGCAGGCAGTTCAATATCAGGAATTTTTTTTCCAATTTTAATTTGCGTCATAGATTGATTTTAACCTTTGGATGGTTCCAGTACGGCATCAAGATTCATGGAATCACAAAACTCCATAAAATCTTCACGCAGGCCTGAGATCTGAATATCTGAAGGGATCCCAACAGTCATGCGCACGGCAAACATTGGTGTTCCTGTATGGGCTGCGCTGTAGCTGGAAGTATTCATATCTTCAATGTTGATTTTGCGTGTTGAGAAAAAACTCGCTAGATGATGGACAATGCCCGGGTGGTCCATGGAAACTACATCGACGATGTAAGGGAGCATGTCACGAGAATGCAGACGCTCTTCGGTTCTTTCGGTGATTATTGTCAGGCCAAGTTTTTTTGACAGATCATCGATGGAATCTTCGAGTTTGACCAGCTGGTTCCACTGTCCCTCGATCATTTGCAGTAAGGCGAATTCGCCGCCAAGCACTGTCATTCTTGTGTCTGTGATATTGCAGCCCAGGTCAAAAATGGCCTTGGCGAGTTGATCAACAATACCGGGTTTGTCTTTACCCAGGGCGGAAAGTACGAGAAAGCTTTTATTATTATTCATCTGGAAAATTTCATTACTCGGGCATTGGCTGAAATAATTCAGCAGGGCGTAACCAGTATTTAAATCTGTAGGTAGTTTATCCAATAAATTTAGTGACTGGCTAGGCACTTTGCATGATAAACAGGCAGGCTCAATTATCTGCAATCTTGTTTAATGGTTATCTCGCAAGTTAGAATTGGCCATTAAGTTTTTTTCACTGGAGTTTTCATGTTTCGCGGCAGTATGGTAGCCCTCGTCACACCTTTGACTAATGAGGGTATAGTAGATTTTGATAGCCTGGGCCAGCTGCTTGAGTGGCATATTGAGCAGGGTACAGATGCCATTGTGACCATGGGCACGACTGGAGAGTCGGCTACCCTGGATGAAACTGAACATTGCCAGGTTATTCGCGAAGTGGTGAAGATGGTTAATGGCCGGATACCGGTTATCGCCGGAACCGGCGCAAACTCGACCACAGAAGCCATAAGCCTGACCGAATGTGCCAAACAGGCTGGCGCAGATGCGGCTCTGCTGGTAACGCCATATTACAACAAACCTACCCAGCATGGCCTTTATCTTCATCATAAGGCAGTGGCTGAAGCTGTTGATATTCCACAGATTCTTTACAACGTGCCTGGACGTACCGCTTGCGATATGTTGCCAGAAACCGTAGGCAGAATTGCAGAAATTCCAGGTATCATCGCTATCAAGGAAGCAACAGGTGACTTGACCAGGCTGGAGCAGATTCGCAACCTGTGTGGCGATGATTTTGGAATTTACAGCGGCGATGATGCTACCGGCTGTGAATTTATGTTATCGGGTGGAAATGGTGTTATTTCGGTAACCTCGAATGTGGCACCGGCTGCCATGCACGACATGTGTGAATATGCACTTGCCGGTAACCGGGAAAAGGCAGAAGCTGTCAATTCTCAACTGATGCTGTTGCATGAGCGCCTGTTTCTTGAAGCAAATCCAATTCCGGTTAAATGGGTCCTGGCTGAAATGGGAAAAATTCCCGAAGGTATTCGTCTGCCTTTAACCTGGTTGTCTGAAGAGTTTCATGCTCCGCTTAAAGAGGCCATGAAGCAGGCTAATCTTTAAACCAGGTTGATCTCTAATCCAGGCTGATCTCTAATTAGGATTATGATAATTATGATAATGAAATCGAGTTTCCTTTATGCAGCCGCACTGGTTGCTGTATTTTTATCCGGATGTGGTGGCATGAATGTCGAAGAATATTTGCCGGATAAAAAAGTCGAATACAAAAAAACCACCGAGGTTGGCAATAACCTGGAACTGCCGCCTGATTTAACCAATGTGCGGGTAGGCAGTGAACTCTATGTTCCGGATACAGCAAGTTCCGGCGTAGCAACATACTCTGAATTCCTCGGTGAAAAGCGTGTTGCCGGTCGCAGTCTGAAATCCCAGACAGTTGTTCTACCCGATGTTGATAATATCGAACTCAAACGAGATGGATCAGAGCGCTGGCTGGTTATCCAAAGCCCGCCGCAGTCAGTCTGGCAAAGCGTCACCAGTTACTGGCAGGAAAATGGCATTCTGCTGGTTGAGCAGGACCCAACCGTTGGCGTGATGAAAACCGGTTGGCTGGAAAACCGAGCTGATATTGGTGAAGATTTCATTACAAATTTTCTGAAAGATTATGTTGGTGGTATTTATGATGCTGCGACCCGGGACCAGTTCCGTATTCGCCTTGAGTCTGGTGGTGAACCGGGTACCACTGAGCTGTACCTGACCCATTTTGGCCTGCAGCAGACGGGTGTTGTTAATGCGGGCCAATCAGAGGCTGATACCTTTATTTGGGAACCTCGCCCGAGAGACATTACTCTCGAAGCTGAAATGCTCCGTCGTATCATGGTGTACATGGGGGTTGAAGAACAGCGGGCGCAAAACCTTGTCGCGAAGAAATCATCAACCAAGGCAAGCCGTTCTGAACTGATACGTAATCCTCGTGATGTGCGGTTGCTAATCAGTGAATCTTTCTCGCGTTCCTGGCGCCTGACCGGTCTTGCGCTTGACCGTGTAGGATTTGCTGTTGAGGACCGTGATCGTTCAGCAGGTGTTTATTATGTTCGCTATAACGATCCTTTGGCCAATGTTGAGACAGAAGAGGGCTGGTTATCTAAACTGAAATTCTGGGGAGACAGCGACGAAGATATTGTCGATGAACGCTTCCAGATTCAGGTGCAGCCAACTTCAAGTGTTACTGAAGTGGTTGTACTGGATGAGCAGGGACAAAGGCTTTTGACCGATACAGCCGGTCGCATACTCAGCCTGATACACGAACAAATTAAGTAAGCATGCGTTTTTGTACGCTCGGAAGCGGTAGTCGGGGTAATGCAACGATTATCGATTCCGGTCAAACACGAATATTGCTTGATTGCGGTTTTCCTGCCAGAGAACTGGAGGCCAGGGCAGAAACGATAAATTTTGACCTGGCATCTCTTGATGCGATCCTGGTAACACATGAACATGGTGATCATATAAGTGGTGTCGGTGCTGTTGCCCGGCGTTATGGTCTGGGCGTACATGCATCTCATGGCACTTTTCGTTCAGGCAAGTTTGGCCGACTGCCTGAATTTAATAAGATTAATCCACATGCCAGTATTTTTTCCATTGGTGATATTGAAATTAAACCGGTTGCGGTTCCGCATGATGCCCGTGAACCATGCCAGTTTATATTCAGCAGTAATGGTATCCGCCTCGGAATTTTGACCGACCTTGGCTGTATAACGCCAACCATAATCAAGGCTTTTCAAGAACTGAATCTTTTGCTTCTGGAAACAAATCATGATGTCGATATGCTTAGAAGAGGACCCTATCCGCCATCTTTACAGGCACGTGTTGGCGGCAACCACGGTCATTTAAATAACTTTCAGGCGATAGAGTTTCTTAAACAAATACAACATGAAACCCTGGCGCAACTGGTTTTGGGACACTTAAGTGAAAAAAACAATCATCCTGACAAAGTTGTTGAAATGATTGGGCAGCATATTCCATCTTTAAGCAACCGTTTTGATATTCTCGAGCAGGACCAGGTGAGCGCCTGGTTTTCTTGAATAATAGTTTTTACCAGACAGGTTTGAGTTGGTTATTTCCAGCCTGTATAGTTCATAACCCTGATTCAGGGTGCCCTCGATAAAAGTCCATAGGCTAAAGTCCTTCCAGGTGAATCCAGGGATAATCGGGAAA
>CALAZS010000280.1 GCA_937926265.1 uncultured Gammaproteobacteria bacterium | reverse complement strand
TTGCGATTCGTGAGGGTGGTCGTACCGTTGGTGCGGGTGTTGTTGCTAAAATTATTGAGTAATTAACTATGGCTGGTCAAAGAATACGTATACGTCTTAAATCATTTGATCATCGTTTGATTGATGATTCTGCGCGTGAAATTGTTGACACTGCAAAGCGTACTGGAGCCCAGGTGCTCGGTCCGATTCCTCTGCCAACAAGAAAGGAAAAATTCACTGTTCTTATTTCACCGCATGTGAATAAAGACGCACGTGATCAGTATGAAATTCGTACGCACAAAAGATTAATGGATATCGTTGATCCTACAGACAAAACAGTTGATGCATTAATGAAACTGGATTTGGCTGCGGGTGTTGATGTTCAGATTAAGTTGAATTGAGGTTAGAGCCATGACGATTGGATTGGTTGGTCGTAAAGCTGGAATGACACGTGTCTTCACTGAAGATGGTGAAACAGTACCAGTAACAGTTATTGAAGCAACTCCAAACCGTATCACCCAGGTGCGTACAATGGATGTTGATGGATACCAGGCTATTCAGGTTACTGCGGGCCAGCGTAAAGCAAGCCATGTAAACAAACCTGCTGCAGGTCATTTTGCCAGGGCTGGAACAGAGGCCGGTAATGGTCTTTGGGAATTCCGTATCGAAGGTGATGACCTTCCTGAACTTGGCAGTGAATTAAATGTTGAGTTGTTTGCGGAAGGCCAGAAAGTAGATGTGCGTGGAACCAGTAAAGGTAAAGGTTTCCAGGGTGGTGTAAAGCGTCATAACTTTAGAATGCAGGATGCCACTCACGGTAACTCTATTTCGCATCGTGCTCCAGGCTCTATCGGTCAGTGCCAGACTCCTGGTCGTGTCTTCAAAGGCAAGAAGATGGCTGGTCATATGGGTAACGAACAGAAGTGTACTCAGAATCTTGAAGTTGTCAGGGTAGATAGCGAAAGAAATCTGATTTTAATTAAGGGTGCAATTCCAGGTGCAAAAGGTGGCGATGTTGTCATAACTCCATCTGTGAAGTTTGCAAATAAAGGTTAACAGACATGAATTTAGATATTGTCGATTCAAAAGGTGCGAGCAACGGTTCTGTTGAAGTGTCCGATGCGGTTTTTGGTGCTGATTACAATGAATCACTGGTTCATCAGGTTGTAACAGCTTACCAGTCAGCAGCACGCTCAGGAACTCGTGCACAGAAAAACCGTAGTGATGTACGTGGTGGTGGAATTAAGCCATGGCGTCAAAAAGGTACGGGCCGTGCCCGTGCAGGTACTTCCAGAAGTCCTATCTGGCGTTCCGGTGGTGCGACATTTGCTGCCCGTCCTCAAAATTATGAGCAAAAAGTTAACCGCAAAATGTATCGTGCTGCAATGCGCTCGATTCTGTCTGAATTAAACCGCCAGGGTCGTTTGCTGATAGTTGATGGTTTTGCTCTGGAAGCGCCAAAGACGAAGCAACTGGTTGCCAAGCTTAATGAAATGGAAGCCAAGGACGTTTTGATCATTACTTCAAGTGCTGATGAAAATTTGAATCTTGCTGCGAGAAATCTGTATAGCGTTGATGTGCGCGAGCCATCACAGATTGATCCGATGAGTCTTGTTGCATTTGACAAAACAATTGTTACTTCTGATGCGCTGAAAGCGATCGAGGAGAAGTTGTCATGAATAAAGAAAGACTAATGCAGGTTCTGTTAAGCCCGGTCGTTTCTGAAAAAAGTGCCATGATGGCTGATGCATCAAATCAGGTTTGTTTCAAGGTTTTGGCTGATGCAAACAAAACAGAAATCAAGCAGGCTGTGGAATTGCTTTTCGAAGTTGATGTTGAGGATGTAAGAGTTCTTAACCAGAAAGGTAAAAGTAAGCGTTTTGGTCAAATCATGGGTAAACGTAATGACACACGTAAAGCCTATGTGCGTATCAAAGACGGTCAGGACATAGATTTTGCTGGCGGTGCTTAATACCGTTTCAGCTGAAACCAGATAAAGAAACTGGAATAAGAATATGGCTATTGTTAAATCAAAACCGACATCACCTGGAAAAAGGTTCGTCGTCAGGGTTGTAAATTCTGAGTTGCATAAAGGTGCTCCACATGCGCCGCTGCTCGAAAAGAAAAGCAAATCTGGTGGTCGAAACAATAAAGGTAGAATCACTACCCGTCATGTAGGTGGTGGCCACAAGCAGCACTACAGGGTTATTGACTTTAAAAGAGACAAAGACTCTATTGTTGGAACTGTTGAGCGTATTGAATACGATCCAAACAGAACTGCAAATATTGCGCTGATTAAATATACAGATGGTGAACGCAGATACATTATTGCACCGAAAAACCTGAAAACCGGCGATAAAATTCAATCAGGTTCAGATGCACCGATCAGTGCGGGTAACTGTCTGCCAATGAGAGATATTCCTCTGGGTACTCTTGTTCACTGTATTGAAATGAAGCCGGGCAAAGGTGCACAGATAGCACGTTCAGCTGGAGCGTCAGCTCAGTTACTGGCTCGTGAAGGTCGCCATGTAACTTTACGTCTGCGTTCAGGCGAGATGCGTAAGGTTCCTGGTGATTGCCGTGCTGTTGTCGGCGAGGTAGGTAACTCAGAGCATAATCTGCGCTCACTTGGCAAAGCTGGTGCAAAAAGATGGCGTGGTGTTCGTCCAACAGTTCGCGGTGTTGCCATGAACCCTGTTGATCATCCGCATGGTGGTGGTGAAGGCCGTACTTCAGGTGGTCGTCATCCGGTTAGTCCTTGGGGTACACCTACGAAGGGCTTTAAGACTCGTAGTAATAAGCGTACAGACAAGCTAATTGTTCGTCGCCGCAACCGTAAGTAAATAGGATAAAAGAAGATGCCTCGTTCAGTACGTAAAGGTCCATTTATTGATCATCATCTTGAAAAGAAGGTGAAAGAAGCGATTGAGACCAACAACAAGCGACCAATTAAAACCTGGTCCAGACGCTCCATGATTCTGCCTGATATGGTAGGTTTGACTATTGCTGTGCACAATGGGAAACAGCATGTTCCGGTTTTAATCAACGAAAACATGGTTGGTCACAAGCTTGGTGAATTTGCTTTGACGCGCACTTATCGTGGCCATACTGCAGATAAGAAAGCTAAGTAATAAGGAATCCAGTCATGCAAACAAGTGCAAAATTACGTTTCGCAAAGCTTTCAGCACAGAAAGGTCGGCTGGTTGCTGATCAGATACGCGGGCTGCCTGTTGAACAGGCTCTCGATATCCTGGCTTTCAGCAAGAAGAAAGGTGCTGATCTCATGAAGAAAGTGCTTGATTCAGCTATTGCCAATGCTGAAAACAATGAAGGTGCTGATATTGATGAATTAAAAGTAGCGGCTGTTTTCGTTGATGAAGGTCCTACAATGAAAAGAATCCGTGCAAGGGCCAAAGGCCGTGCAACTCGAATTTTAAAAAGAACCAGTCATATTACCGTTACGGTAGCTGACTAGTTTAGGTGGAGACAACCTTATGGGTCAAAAAGTACATCCAACAGGCATACGTCTAGGTATTGTTAAGGAATGGACGTCAAAGTGGTATGCGAACAGTAAAGATTATGCTGATTTGCTTTATACAGATATGCAGGTTAGGGGATTTCTTAAAAAGAAACTATCCCAGGCTTCTGTAAGTCGTATTCAGATTAACCGTCCGGCAAACAATGCCAACATAACCATTCATACTGCCCGCCCAGGTCTGGTTATCGGTAAAAAAGGTGAAGATATTGATGCGCTTCGTGCCCAGGTCTCAAACATGATGGGAATTCCTGTTCATATCAGTATCGAAGAAATACGTAAGCCGGAACTGGATGCGCAACTGGTAGCCGAAAGTATTGCACAGCAGCTCGAGCGTCGTGTCATGTTTCGTAGAGCTATGAAACGTGCAGTTCAGAATTCCATGCGTCTTGGTGCTGAGGGTATCAAGGTAAATATTTCCGGTCGTTTGAATGGTGCGGAGATTGCTCGTAACGAGTGGTATCGTGAAGGTCGTGTACCACTTCATACATTACGTGCAGACATCGATTATGGATTTGCTGAAGCTTTAACCACCTACGGTATTCTGGGTGTAAAGGTTTGGATTTTCAAAGGTGAAGTTTATGCAGGTGAAGCGCCTGCAGCAACAGAAGAAGCAGGTAGTTCTGCAGGAAAGAGAGCATAAAAAATGTTACAGCCTAAAAGAACAAAATTCCGTAAGCAGATGAAAGGCCGCAACCGCGGTTTGGCATCTCGTGGAAGTAAAGTGAGTTTTGGTGAGTTTGGTCTACAAGCTACCGGTCGCGGTCGCATTACTGCCCGTCAGATCGAAGCGGCTCGTCGTACCATTACCAGGACTGTGAAACGTGGTGGTCGTTTGTGGATTCGTGTTTTCCCGGACAAGCCTATTACCAAAAAGCCTCTTGAAGTTCGTCAAGGTAAAGGTAAAGGTAATGTGGAATACTGGGTTGCTCAGATTCAGCCTGGCCGCATGTTATATGAGATCGAAGGTGTCAGTGAAGAATTGGCACGTGAAGCGTTTGCCCTGGCGGCAGCGAAATTACCTGTTCAGACAGGATTTGCTAAACGGACGATACTGTGATGAAAGCCAGTGAATTGAAAGAAAAAACAGCTGAAGAACTCGAAACTATTTTGCTGGATCTTCGTAAAGAGCAGTTTAACCTGAGAATGCAGCAGGGTACCGGTCAATTATCACGTCCGCACCTGATGAAAGAGGTTAAAAAAGATATTGCCCGTGTACACACGGTAATGAATCAGGCTAAAGCTGGTGGTGAGTCATGAATGAAGCTGTAACTGAAACTAACCGAACCATTCAGGGTGTTGTGGTTAGCGACAAAATGGATAAAACCATAACCGTCATGATGGAGCGTAAAGTGCGTCATCCTGTTTACGGTAAATTCGTAAAGCGCTCGACTAAGGTCCATGCGCATGACGAACAAAATGTTTGTAAAGAAGGCGATACTGTTATCGTTGAACAATGTAAACCAATTTCAAAATCCAAGACCTGGCGCCTTGTTAAAGTCGTCAGTCATGAAGAGTGATTTTGTAATTTATTATTTAAGGCTAGGGTGGTCACATGATACAGATGCAATCAATGCTAAATGTCGCTGATAACAGCGGTGCAAAGCGAGTTCAGTGCATCAAAGTTTTGGGTGGCTCGCACCGTCGTTATGCGGGTATCGGCGACATTATTAAGGTCACTATCAAAGATGCTATTCCTCGTGGAAAAGTTAAAAAAGGTGATGTATTTAATGCTGTCGTAGTTCGTACTAGGAAGGGTGTGCGCAGACAAGATGGTTCTTTGATACGTTTTGACGGTAATGCTGCAGTTCTGCTGAACAGCAGTCATCAGCCAATCGGCACCCGTATCTTCGGCCCGGTTACACGTGAGTTGCGTGGAGATAAATTTATGAAAATTATCTCTTTAGCTCCTGAGGTTCTTTGAGGTAACAGCAATGGCTATGAATAAAATCAAAAAAGGTGATGACGTCATTGTTATCGCTGGTAAAGACAAGGGTAAACGAGGCACTGTACTTGAAGTTAAAACCGGTCGCGTACTGGTAGAGAACATCAATATGGTTAAGCGTCATACCAAACCTAATCCAGGTGTTGGTGAAACAGGTGGTATCGTCGAGAAAGAAATGCCAATGGATGTTTCAAATGTTGCTCTATTTAACCCAGTTACTAACAAGGCAGATCGTGTTGGCTTTAAAGTGCTTGAAGATGGCCGTAAGGTACGTTTCTTCAAGTCCAATAATGAAGTCGTGGATGTTTAAGGTATATTCCAATGGCTAGATTACAAAACGTATACAATGACAAGATTGCAAAAGACTTGCAGTCGAAATTTGGTTACAAAAGTGCAATGGAGGTTCCAAAGATCTCTAAAATCACTATTAACATGGGTGTTGGTGAAGCTATCGGCGATAAAAAGATCATGGAGCACGCAGTTGCTGATCTTGAGAAAATTGCCGGTCAGAAACCAATCGTAACCAAGGCTAGAAAATCGATTGCCGGTTTCAAGGTTCGTGAAGGCTGGCCTGTAGGCTGTAAAGTGACCCTGCGTCGCGAGCGTATGTACGAATTTTTAGATCGCCTGATTTCGATCGCTATTCCACGTATTCGCGATTTTCGTGGACTTAATGGTAAAGCTTTCGACGGTCGAGGCAATTACAATATGGGTGTAACCGAGCAGATTATTTTCCCTGAAATTGACTACGACAAAATTGATGCATTACGCGGTATGGATATCAGTATTACCACTACTGCAAAAACTGATGAAGAAGCTAAAGCGCTGCTGCAGGGCTTTCAGTTTCCTTTCAAAAACTAAGGTAAGAGAATGGCTAAAAAAAGCATGATTGCACGAGAAAGAAAACGTGCACAAAAAGTTGCCCAGTTTGCTGAAAAACGAAATGCCTTGAAAAAAATTATCAAGGACCCTTCGAGCACCCTGGAACAAATTGATGAAGCTGTAATGAAGCTGCAGAGAATGCCAAGAGACAGTAGTTCCAGTCGTCAGGTAAAACGTTGCAGATTAACTGGTAGGCCGCATGCTGTTTATTCCAAATTTGGTTTATGCCGTAACAAACTTCGTGAAGCAGCAATGCGTGGCGATGTACCAGGTTTGGTTAAATCAAGCTGGTAAGAATTAAAATCTTCTCGGTTTAGCTGTTTACCGAGAGAGAAAAATCATGTATATTACGCGACCTTTTTGACGAAAGGTCGTTTTTATTTTTGGTATCGCACCTTGTAGGTGGCTGACCTAGGAGTTATTTTTCATGAGTATGTCTGATCCCATCGCGGATATGTTGACGCGTATACGAAACGGGCAATCCGTTGGTAAAGCTAGCGTGTCTATGCCCTCTTCCAAGTTCAAAAAAGCTGTCGCTGAGTTAATGAAATCAGAAGGTTACATTGCTGATTATTCGGCTACAAGTGATGCAAAACCTGTTTTGACAATTGAACTTAAATATTACCAGGGCCAACCTGTAATAGATCTGCTTAAACGCGCCAGTAAGCCTGGATTGCGTCTATATAAAGGTTCAGACGAGTTACCCAAAGTCCGCGGAGGTCTTGGGGTGGCAATTATTTCAACTTCCAAAGGTTTGATGACTGACCGTGCTGCACGAAGTGCCGGACATGGTGGAGAAGTCATCGCCTATGTAGCTTAATTCCGGAGGCTAAAATGTCACGTGTTGCAAAAGCACCTGTATCTGTAGCCAGCGGCGTTACAGTTACAATTAAAGGACAGACTGTAGAGGTCAAGGGTTCAAAAGGAACTTTGACTCACGAACTTAATTCTTTGGTTTTAGCTGAAGTCAATGATGGTGTTGTTACAGTCAAACCCGCTAACGAAGAAAAACAAAGCTGGGCGCAGGCCGGTACTGCCCGTGCTCTTATCAATAATATGGTTACTGGCGTCAGTGAAGGTTTTGAGAAAAAACTGACTCTGATCGGTGTTGGTTATCGCGCGCAGGCTAAAGGTAAAACCCTGGACCTGGCTCTCGGATTTTCACATCCAGTAGTTTATAGCTTGCCTGAGGGCATAACTGCAGAAACGCCATCACAGACTGAAATTATTATTAAAGGTTTTGATAAACAGGTAGTTGGACAGGTTGCTGCGGAAATCAGGGCTTTCCGTCCACCTGAGCCATACAAAGGCAAGGGTGTACGATATGCAGATGAATATGTCATCCGCAAAGAAGCCAAGAAGAAATAATAGGGGTTAATGTGATGGATAAAAAACAAAGTCGTTTAAGAAGGTCGCGTAAATCCCGCTTAAAGATTAAAGAGCTGCTAGTTCCAAGACTGACAGTTCATCGCACTTCCGCTCATACTTATGCCCAGGTAATTACTGCAGATGCAAATGTTGTGGCATCTGCTTCGACTGCCGAAAAAACAGTTGCAGATGCAGTTGAAGGGCATAATGGAAACGTTTCAGCAGCAGCGGTTGTAGGTAAATTTATTGCCGAGCGCGCCAAAGCTGCCGGTGTTGAAAAAGTTGCATTTGATCGTTCTGGTTTCAAATACCACGGTCGTGTTAAAGCACTTGCTGATGCAGCTCGTGAAAATGGTTTGGATTTCTAAGGTATCGATATGTCAAATGCAGCAAATACAAAACCAGAAACTGAAGAGTTACTTGAAAAACTTGTAACCGTTAACCGTGTTGCCAAGGTTGTTAAGGGTGGTCGCGTTTTTGGCTTCACAGCACTAACTGTTGTTGGTGATGGAAAAGGCAAAGTTGGCTTTGGTACCGGAAAAGCCAAAGAGGTGCCGATTGCAATTCAAAAAGCAATGGATACCGCAAGAAAAAACATGAAAACAGTCAATCTCAGAGGCGATACCTTGCAGTATCCGATTGTTGGTAAACATGGTGCTGCCAGGGTTTATATGCAGCCTGCCTCAGAAGGTACAGGTATTATCGCCGGTGGTGCAATGCGCGCGGTTTTTGAGGTTGTTGGGGTTCACAACGTACTGGCTAAAGTAATCGGAACAAACAATCCGGCTAATGTTGTACGAGCTACATTAAATGGCCTCACTTCAATGGCAGATGCTGACTCAGTGGCTGCCAAACGCGGAAAAACTGTCCAGGAAATTTTGGAATAAGTCATGTCTGATAAGAAAATGATGAAAGTTACGCTTGTGCGTAGCATGAACGGACGACTGAAAAGTCACCAGTCCTGTGTACGCGGGCTTGGCCTGAAGCGTATGCATCAGACTGTTTCAGTTGAAGATACACCTTCGACCCGTGGAATGCTTAATAAAGTATCTTACATGGTCAATGTAGTTGAGGAAGCCTAAATGCGACTGAATACAATCAAGCCGGCTGAAGGCAGTAAAACAACAGCAAAACGTGTTGGTCGTGGTATTGGCAGTGGTTTCGGCAAAACATGCGGTCGTGGACACAAAGGTCAAAAATCGCGCTCAGGTGGCGGTAGCATTATTGGTTTTGAGGGTGGTCAGATGCCATTGCAGCGTCGACTTCCCAAAGTCGGGTTTAATTCTGCTAAAGCCAGGGTAACAGCTGAAATTACATTAAGTGAGCTGGCCAAGGTTGATGCAGAGACTGTTGATATGGAAGCGCTGTACGCTGCTGATATTCTGCCAAGAACCAAGACACGTGCAAAAGTTATCTTGTCTGGAGAGATAGACAAGGCAGTTACAGTTAAAGGTATCAGGGCAACAAAAGGCGCTAAAGCTGCGATTGAAGCTGCAGGTGGTAAGGTAGAAGAATAAACCTTATGGCTAAAGGATCTGCAGCAATGGCTGGTGGTGGACCAAACCTGGCCAAAATGACCGAATTGCGTCGGCGCATCTTTTTCATGATAGGTGCTTTGATAGTTTACAGGATTGGTACGTTTATTCCGGTCCCCGGTGTCAACCCGACTGCACTTGCGGCCATGTTTGATGCTCAGTCCGGAACGATTCTGGACATGTTCAATATGTTCTCAGGTGGAGCTCTTGAGCGTGCCAGTTTGTTCGCGCTTGGAATTATGCCGTACATTTCTGCATCGATCATTATGCAGCTAATGACTGCTGTAGTGCCGAAGCTTGAACAGTTAAAGAAAGAAGGTGAAGCGGGTCGCCGTAAGATAACGCAGTACACCAGATATGGAACACTTGTGCTGGCTACCTTCCAGGCAATCGGTATTGCTATAGCCTTGCAGAGTCAAACTGCTGGTGGCGCAAATGTTGTGATTCACCAGGGAACAGGTTTCGTTTTTACAGCGGCTGTATCGCTTGTTACGGGTACCATGTTTTTGATGTGGTTAGGCGAGCAGATTACAGAGCGTGGTCTGGGTAATGGTATATCAATCATTATTTTTGCCGGTATTGTGGCAGGCTTGCCTTCTGCGATTGGTGGCACCATGGAATTGGTTCGAACCGGTGAGATGAATTCAGTAACAGTGTTGACACTTTTCATACTGGCAATACTGGTAACTGCATTTGTGATTTTTGTTGAACGTGGTCAGCGACGTATCACGGTCAACTATGCAAAAAGACAGCAGGGTAGAAAAATGTTTGCTGCCCAGTCGAGTCATTTGCCATTGAAGCTGAATATGGCTGGTGTTATCCCACCAATTTTTGCTTCAAGTATTATTTTGTTTCCAACAACGCTTGCGTCCTGGGCTGGTTCTACAGATGACATGCGTTGGTTGCAGGATATTGTTGCCAAGCTCTCCCCGGGAGAGCCTATGTACGTAATGATGTATGCGGCGGCGATTATATTTTTCTGCTTTTTTTATACCGCACTGGTATTTAATTCGCGTGAAACTGCAGATAATCTGAAGCGTTCAGGCGCTTTTATTCCGGGTATACGTCCTGGTGAACAGACTGCCAAATATATTGATGGAGTTATGTCCCGCTTAACTTTAGCAGGTGCCATCTACATCACTGCAGTTTGTTTGTTGCCTGAATTTTTGATTGTTGGCTGGAATGTACCTTTCTACTTTGGCGGTACTTCATTGCTGATTATCGTGGTAGTTGTTATGGATTTCATGGCGCAGGTTCAGGCCCATGCCATGTCTCATCAATATGATGGTTTGATGAAGAAAGCTAATTTGAAAGGTAGTGGTGGTGCCGGCGTATTACGTTAAGGCATGATGGTTTTTTTGGAGAGTTAAGATGAAAGTTCGTGCTTCTGTTAAAAAGATGTGCCGAAACTGCAAAATTATCAGACGTAACGGTACGGTCAGGGTAATTTGTAAAGATCCAAGACACAAACAGCGTCAGGGTTGATTCGGCGTATATTGTTGTTTCTTGGTTGATAATTGAATTTTTGTAATATAGAATTGCGCGTTTTCGCGTAATACCGTGGATGTTTTTGGGAGTCTAAAATGGCGCGTATAGCCGGAGTTAACATTCCAGATCGCAAGCACACAGTGATTGCTCTGACGTCGATTTATGGAATCGGCCGTAAAAGAGCGGCTGATATTTGTGCTGCATTGGGTATTCCAACTGACAGGAAAATCATGGATCTTTCTGAAGGTGAGATGGATAACATTCGTAATGAAGTAGCCAAATTTACCGTAGAAGGTGATTTGCGCAGGGAAGTATCCATGAACATCAAACGTCTCATGGATCTTGGAACAAACCGTGGTATCCGTCACAGAAGAGGATTGCCTCTTCGTGGTCAAAGAACTCAAACAAATGCGCGTACCCGTAAAGGTCCACGTAAACCAATCAAACGTTAAGACAGAATTAAGTTTTCTTAGGTAAAAGCAATGGCAAAGTCCACAACAAAAAAGAAAGTGAAAAAAACGGTTACTGATGGAGTAGCCCATATTCACGCTTCTTTCAACAATACGATCATCACGATTACTGACCGTCAGGGTAATGCGCTTTCTTGGGCAACATCTGGTGGATCAGGATTCCGCGGTTCCCGTAAAAGTACACCGTTTGCTGCCCAGGTTGCTGCAGACCGCGCAGCTCAGGCTGCCAAGGACTACGGTTTAAAAAATCTTGATGTGAATGTTAAAGGTCCTGGGCCAGGACGTGAGTCTGCCGTTCGTGCCTTGAATGCTGCTGGATACAAAATCACCAGTATTACCGATGTGACACCAATTCCACACAATGGTTGTCGTCCACCCAAGAAACGCCGCGTGTAAGCTGGAGAATTCCCATGGCAAGATATATTGGACCAAAATGTAAATTAAGTCGCCGTGAAGGAACCGATCTGTTCCTCAAGAGCCGCGTTCGCTCCATCGATACAAAATGTAACATGGAAAAAGTACCTGGCCAGACAACAGACCGTCGTCGTCGCCTGTCTGATTACGGTGTGCAGTTGCGTGAAAAACAGAAAGTAAGACGTATGTACGGCATACTTGAAAAACAGTTCCGTACCTATTACAAAAAAGCTGATGCTGCAAAAGGCCCTACTGGTGAGAATTTGCTTCAGGCATTGGAGCGTCGTCTGGATAACGTTGTATATCGTATGGGTTTTGGTTCTACTCGCGCAGAAGCCCGTCAATTGGTTGCCCATAAAGCTATTCTGGTTAACGGTAGTGTAGTTAATGTTGCTTCATACCGTGTCAATGCTGATGACGTTATCAGTGTTAATGAAAAGGCCAAAAAACAAGTAAGAATTCAAAACTCAATCTCTCTGGCAGAACAATACGGTTTTGCTGATTGGGTGGAAGTTGATGTTAAAGCAATGTCCGGAACGTTTAAGCGTCTTCCCGAGCGTGAGGATCTTCCAGCTGAAATAAATGAGCAGCTGATCGTAGAGCTTTACTCCAAGTAATTAATTCAAATCCCAGGATTATCAATGACAGATACCGTCGCAGATTTTTTAAAGCCCAATATCGTTGATGTTGAACAGATAACTGAAAAACGTTCGAAAGTTGCACTTGAGCCACTTGAGCGTGGTTATGGTCATACACTTGGAAATGCGTTAAGACGTATTCTTCTTTCATCAATGTCTGGTTGTGCCGTCGTTGACGTTGAAATCGATGGTGTTCTTCATGAGTACATGGCACTTGAAGGTTTACAGCAGGATGTATTGGAAATCATGCTGAACCTGAAAGAACTTGCTGTCATTATGCATGAACGTGATGAAGCAACCCTGAGTGTCAATGTGACAGGACCTGCAACAGTGACTGCAGCAGATATCCAGTTACCACATGATGTTGAAATTGCTAATCCTGATCATGTAATTGCAGAACTCGATGATAAAGGTTCTATAAACATGACCATGCGTGTTGTACGTGGTCGTGGTTATCAGCCAGCTGCCAATCGTGATAGTACTGCCGGTGAAGATCGTCCAATCGGTCATCTTCAACTTGATGCTTCTTTCAGCCCGGTTAAACGTGTGGCTTATTCTGTCGAGGCAGCACGAGTTGAACAGAGAACTGATCTGGATCGCCTGATTATCGAGCTTGAAACCAATGGTACTATTGATCCGGAAGATGCCATTAAACGAGCTGCAACAATTCTGTCTGATCAGTTGTCAGCATTTATTTATCTTGATGAGACTGTATCAGCGAAACCTGCAGAGGTTGCTGGTGCTGCTGAACCACAGATTGACCCGATTCTTTTGCGTCCGGTTGATGATCTGGAGCTAACGGTTCGTTCAGCGAACTGCCTGAAAGCCGAAAACATCTTCCTGATTGGTGATCTGGTGCAGCGTACCGAAGTCGAATTGTTAAAAACCCCGAACCTGGGTAAAAAATCTCTAACTGAGATCAAAGATGTGTTGGCCACCCGTGGATTATCGCTTGGTCAGCGTCTCGAAAACTGGCCACCTGAAAACCTCGATGAGGTTATGGGCGGCTAAATTGGATTTTTTATTTTCGTAAACACGAAAAATATTTTGTAGGTATAAGATAATGCGTCATCGTCAATCAGGGCGTCAGCTCAACAGAAACAGCAGTCATCGTAAAGCGATGTTCCGTAACATGGCGGTTTCATTGTTTGAACATGAACTTATTAAAACGACTTTGCCAAAAGCAAAAGAATTGCGTCGTTTTGCCGAGCCATTAATCACAAAAGCGAAAACTGACAGCGTAGCAAACCGTCGTCTTGCCTTTGATCGTCTTCGTGATGATGCGGCTGTTGGTAAACTGTTTGGTGAACTTGGCCCTCGTTACGAGTCACGTCCAGGCGGGTATCTGCGAATTCTGAAATGCGGATATCGTGCTGGTGATAAAGCGCCAATGGCCTATGTTGAATTGGTTGACCGTCCAGAAGAAGCTGATTCTGCTGAAGATTAATTCAAATTTTTCAAGCTCAATAAAAGCCGGGTTTCAGCCCGGTTTTTTTATGGCTGTTTAAACTATCAGATCCGAAAATATTATGCCGTCAAAATTCCCCATAGTTTATTTCTTCAGTGATTTCGGTGCTAATGGGCCATATACCGGTCAGGTTGAGGCAGTTATTCGTTCAAATACGCAGGCTGATTTTATTAACTTATTGGCTGATGCTCCTAAAACGGACCCCGTGCTGTCATCATATCTGCTGGCCGCTATTTATCAGGAGTTGCCGGTAAAAAAAGGTTATATGTTGGCGGTAGTTGATCCCGGGGTAGGCTCTCCACGTTCAATTTTAAAAATAACCCTGGGTGAGATGACCATTATTACACCTGATAATGGCCTGGGTTCCAGGCTTGTCCTCAATCATCCTGATGCAGAAATAAAAAAACTTAAGAATATTCCAGAAAACATATCAAGTAGCTTTCATGCGCGGGATTGGTTTGCGCCTGTTGTGGTCAACTTGATCCAGGGAAATGAAATTGAAATAGAGGATATTCAGTTTTCTGAGATAACGGGTTATGACTGGCCAAGTGAAATACCTAAAATTATCTACATTGATCATTACGGCAATCTGGTAACGGGAATAAAGGAACTGCCTAAGGATCAGAAGCTTAGTCTGGCCGGATCTAAAGGAATAGAGCATGCAGCAACCTTTTCATCTGTCCCAAAAGGTGAGCTGTTTTGGTATGTCAATTCGATGGGCCTGGTTGAAATTGCAGCTAACAGTTCATCGGCTGCAGAAAGCCTTGGTGTAAAAATTGGAGACGAACTGCAAACTATCTAGATCTGACTCTGGATCTATAAGATATTTTTCAGGAATCTGCCGGTATGTGAAGCCTGGTTTTCAGCAACAGCTTCAGGCGTGCCGGTAGCAATAATTTCTCCACCGTTATCTCCACCTTCCGGCCCAAGATCGATAATCCAGTCAGCAGTTTTAATCACATCCAGGTTATGTTCAATCACAACAACAGTATTGCCATGATCGCGAAGCCTGTGAAGTACAGTCAGCAGCTGTTTAACATCATGAAAATGAAGACCGGTGGTTGGTTCATCGAGAATGTAAAGTGTGCTTCCGGTATCTCGCTTTGATAATTCACGTGATAGTTTGACACGCTGGGCTTCACCGCCGGACAAAGTCACAGCATTCTGTCCGAGTTGAATGTAACTCAAGCCGACGTCCATGAGTGTCTGAAGTTTGCGCTTGATTACCGGAACCGCATCAAAGAATGCAAGGGCATCTTCAATTGTCATATTCAGTACTTCGTTGATGCTTTTACCCTTGTACTGAATTTCGAGGGTCTCACGGTTATAGCGTTTGCCTTTGCAGACATCACATTGCACATAAATATCGGGCAGAAAATGCATCTCAACCTTGATAACACCATCGCCCTTGCAGGCTTCACAGCGACCACCCTTTACATTAAAACTGAATCGGCCAGGTTGATAGCCGCGCGAGCGGGATTCGGGTACACCTGCGAACAGCTCACGGATTGGAGTAAAAAGGCCGGTATAAGTTGCCGGGTTTGAGCGGGGAGTACGTCCGATAGGCGACTGGTCGATGTCTACCACCTTGTCGAAAAGCTCCAATCCGGAAATGTCACCATATTTAGCGATGCTATGACTGGCCTTATTTAAATGGTTGGCAGCCAGGGGATAAAGCGTGTCATTTATAAGCGTTGATTTACCGGAGCCGGATACGCCGGTAACGCAGGTAAATAGGCCGGCAAAAATTTCCAGGTCCACTGATTTCAGGTTGTTACCTTCAGCTCCTTTCAGCACCAGTGCCTTGTTTGTGTCGAAAGCTGTTCTTGTGTCGGGAATAGAAATTTCCAATTGCCGACTCAGGTATTTCCCGGTCAGGGAGTCTTCTGAAGCAGCAATTTGATCAGCGCTTCCTTCGGCTATAACGCGACCACCATGTACACCGGCTCCAGGGCCGATATCAACAATATGATCAGCCATACGAATCGCATCTTCGTCATGCTCTACAACAATCACTGTGTTGCCAATATCTCTCAAGTGCGTCAGTGTTTTTAATAGTCGTTCATTGTCACGTTGATGCAGGCCGATAGAGGGTTCATCAAGTACATACATTACGCCGACAAGACCCGCGCCAATTTGGCTGGCAAGACGAATGCGCTGAGCTTCTCCTCCTGAAAGCGTGTCGGCACTGCGATCAAGTGAAAGATAATTGAGCCCGACGTTAACCAGAAAACTCAGGCGGTCATTGATTTCCTTGAGGATTTTTTCAGCAATTTTTCCCTGTTTGCCTGGTAGTGAAAGATCATTAAAAAACCTGAGTGAGGCTTCAATAGATAATGCTGTAATTGACGGCAGGTTATGATCTGCAACAAAAACATTACGGGCACCTGAGTTAAGTCTTGTGCCTGAACAGTCAGGGCAGGGTTGTGAAGAAATATACCGGGAAAGTTCGTCACGAACTGCATTTGATTCGGTTTCCCTGAAACGTCTTTTCATGTTGTGAAGAATGCCTTCGAAAGCATGCTTTTTACTTACGCTGCGACCACCGTCATTGAAATAGCTGAACTTTATTTCCTGGGAACCACTGCCTTCCAATAGGGTGGATTGAATATCTGCAGGTAAATCCTGCCAGGGCGTTTCGATATCAAAACCGTAATGCTTGCCAAGTGACTTCAGCATTTGGAAATAATAGGCATTACGGCGGTCCCAGCCCCTGATGGCACCTGAAGCCAGAGACAGTTCAGGATGGGCGACGACTTTATGAGGGTCGAAATATTGCTCTACGCCAAGGCCATCACAGGTGCGGCAGGCACCTACCGGGTTATTGAAAGAGAACAGTCGTGGTTCAAGTTCTTCAATACTGTAGCCACAAACCGGACAGGAAAAATTTGCTGAGAAAATGATCTCGCTGAATTCATCGTCAGGGTCCATTGATGCGATTCGCGCAACCCCATCAGCCATGCTGAGCGCAGTTTCAAATGATTCAGTCAGCCGAAGTCGTAGGTCGTCGCGTACCTTAAAACGGTCGATAACAGCTTCAATAGTATGTTTTTTATGCAGTTCAAGGTCTGGCGCATCGTCCAGGTCATAGATATCACCATCGATGCGGGCGCGGATAAAGCCCTGGGATTTAAGCTCCTGCATTAATTTGTGATATTCACCTTTACGTTCTGAAATAACCGGAGCCAACAGCATCAGGCGCTTGCCTTCTTCTAGTCCTAAAACATGATCAACCATCTGGCTGATGGTTTGGGCTTCGAGCTTTTCCCCGTGTTCAGGGCACAATGGTGTGCCTGCACGGGCAAACAAAAGTCTCAGGTAATCGTAGATTTCTGTGATGGTTCCGACAGTCGAGCGAGGATTGTGGCTAGTGGTTTTTTGCTCAATGGAGATTGCTGGTGACAGTCCCTCAATATGGTCAACGTCGGGTTTTTCCATCATTGACAGAAACTGACGGGCATAAGCCGACAGTGATTCCACATAGCGCCGCTGGCCTTCAGCATAAATGGTGTCGAACGCCAGTGAAGATTTTCCAGACCCAGACAAACCGGTAATTACGATGAGCTTGTCACGGGGTAGGGTCAGGTCAAAATCTTTCAGGTTATGCGTGCGCGCACCCTGTATGTGAATGTGATCCATAGGTCCATTTTGGCAGAAATAAATCGCTCAATATACGCTAAATTTCTTTAAAGCGCTGTACCGATAATCGCAATCTTTCATTAGAGCTTTTCATCGACGCGTAAATACATCCCTGTAAGCTCTGACGAAAACTTCCTGTTTTCGACAGCGATGAAAAGCCTAATTAAAAGATTGTCTTGTGGAGATGTAGTGTGTTTTCCTGGAAGAAGTTTCTGCCGCATGGATGCGGCAGCCAAGCCCCATGGAAGGGTTTACGCGTCTTCTGGAAGGAAAATAGACTGCATCGACTCTGACATTGTATCTAGAGCAAATGGATAAACTTTCTGGTAGGATGAGAGGTTCCGAATTATTCAACTAATAGCTGATTTTGAGCCGTTCCAGATCACATTCACCATTAACCGTTACCGAGAAAAAGGCCATTTTCGGCCTTGCCAGTGTCTACGGTTTCCGAATGCTCGGTTTGTTCCTGATTCTGCCGGTTTTTGCGATTTTCGCTGAGGATCTTGATGGTGCCACACCATTACTGATTGGCCTGGCAGTTGGAATTTATGGCTTAACCCAGGCGATACTGCAAATACCATTCGGTTTGTTATCAGATAGAATTGGCCGCAAGCCTGTGATTCTTGGCGGACTACTGCTGTTTGCCATTGGCAGTGTTATTGCTGCTACGGCAGAAGATATCTGGATGATAATGATTGGTCGGGCCATCCAGGGAAGTGGTGCTATCGCTGCTGCAGTGATGGCGATGGTTGCTGATCTGACACGTGATTCTCAGCGTACCCGGGCGATGGCAACGGTTGGTATGACTATAGGTGCATCTTTTGCGCTTTCCCTGATGATGGGGCCCGGTCTTTATCAAAGCATCGGCATGAGTGGTATTTTCTGGTTGACCGGCGCTTTCGCAGTGATTGGAATACTGATTGTAGCTGTCATTATTCCTTCACCCGGGCAACAGAAAATTCATCGAGAAGCCCAGACTGTTCCAGAAACCCTGAAAAGAGTTGTATCCAACAGTCAGTTGCTGAGGCTGGATTTTGGTATTTTCAGTCTGCACCTCATTCTTACCGCCATGTTCCTGTCTGTTCCGTTGCTGCTTCGTGATAATGGTCTGCCATTAAGTGAACATTCAATGGTTTACCTGGTGGTGTTAATCGTTTCAGTGGTTTTCATGGTGCCCCTGATTATTCAGGCAGAAAAATATGGTCGAATAAAAACCGTGTTTTTGACTGGTATTGGCTTGGTGGTTCTTGCATTATTGAGTTTATATTCAGCGGTTTCCAGTTGGCTGGTAGCTGCAGTGTTTCTTGCTGTTTTTTTTCTGGGCTTTAATCTGCTTGAATCCCTGTTGCCGTCACTGATATCAAAGGTGGCGCCGGTGGATGCCAAGGGAACAGCGATGGGGGCTTATTCAACCAGCCAGTTTATGGGCGGTTTTCTGGGTGGTTTGCTGGGTGGCTGGGTACATCAGCAGTTTGGCTACGAATATGTTTTCATCGCTTGTCTGCTGGTTGGAATTACCTGGTTCGTATTGGCACTGAGCATGACTCATCCGGGACAATACAGTAGCCGGGTGATGAGTCTGGATGGGCTTTCAGCGGAAAGAATTCAGGCTATAAATCTTCGCTTGCAGGAAATGAAAGGTATAGTGGAGGCGGTTGTGATACCTGCTGAAAAGGTTGCCTACCTGAAAGTTGACCGCAAGCAGTTTGATGAAACAGAATTTTCAGCCTTGGTTGGTGAGGCTGTTTAAAACTAACAAATTACATGGACGTTAAAACTAGGAGAAATTAGGAGGAATTATGCAAAGGGGTGTAAACAAAGTAATTTTGGTTGGCAATCTGGGTCAGGACCCTGAAGTAAGGTATATGCCTAATGGCAATGCCGTGGCAAATATATCGGTTGCAACCAGTGAGACCTGGAAAGATAAAAATACCGGAGACAACCAGGAACGTACAGAATGGCATCGGGTTGTGTTGTTCAGGCGTCTTGGTGAGATAGCCGGTGAATACCTGAAAAAAGGCAGCAAGGTCTACATTGAAGGTAAATTGCAGACACGCAAGTGGCAGGACCAAAATGGTCAGGATCGTTATTCAACTGAAATCGTAGCTGATCAGATGCAAATGCTCGACAGTCGCGGTGGTGGTATGGATTCAGGCAGTTATGACCAGTCTTCTGCATCATCAAATAAACAGCCCGCACCTGCCGCGATGGATTCAGGTGGCGGTTTTGATGACGATATCCCGTTTTAATTTGCCTGTTAAGAAAAACTTATGATGAGAAAAATCATCTACGTGCTGCTGGTGGCTTTGTTGCTGCCAGCAGCCGTTTACGCTGGTGACCGAAGTGGTGTTGTTCCTCCTGTCAGGGATCTTTTTTCACTTTCCAAGGTGGCTGAAGCCAGAAGTTTGCCGATCCTCTTGATGGTCTCCCAGGATCATTGTCCTTATTGTGAACTGCTTAAAGAAGAGATTCTTAACCCGATGGTTATCAGCGGGGATTACATCAACAAGGCAGTCATGTCAGTTTTAACCATAGATGATTCAAGGCAGGTTATTGACTTTAATGGTAAGAAAGTCGAGCCGCGCACCATTGCCGTTCGTTATAACGCTACTTTAACGCCAACATTACTTTTTCTTGATTACCAGGGTAACGAAGTGCAGGAACGCATGACCGGTGTAAATACGGTCGAGATGTATGGATATTATCTTGATGAGTCGATCGATGAGGCCCTGGAAAAACTAAAGATAAAAAATTAACCCAGTATTTGGGATAGCTTAATAAACTCATCGATAGATAAAGACTCAGCTCTTCGCGATAAATCTATTTCAGCACCAATTTCACCACGAATTTCATTAGTGGCTTTTTCCAGTTCAAAATTATTCTTTAGATTGTTTCTTAATGTTTTGCGCCTGTGAGCAAATGCAGCTGAAACCGTTTTTTCAAAAGCCTGCCATTGCTCGGTTGATATTAATGGTGTTGATCTGGGTACTAGTCTTACAAAAGCCGATTGCACTTTGGGAGGTGGGTTAAAAGCCTCCGGTGGAATATCAAACAGGGCTGTCACGTCACACTGAGCCTGTGTAATAACTGTCAGTTTTCCATAAGCCTTGGTATTTGGTTTGGCTGCAAGCCGATCAACGACTTCTTTTTGCAGCATAAAATGCATATCTTTAATAATGTCGGCCTGGCTTAATAAATGAAATAACAGCGGTGTTGAAATGTTGTAGGGAAGATTGCCTGCAACTCTTAAGCCCTGGTCTTGATACAGGTTTGAATAATCAAACTTTAAGGCATCAAACTGGGTTAAATGAAAGTTTTCAAAAGGAAATTTTTTTTCCAGTTTAGGTATCAGGTCTTTATCAAGTTCGATTGCATCAAGGCGCCTGCAGCGCTTAATCAGAAATTCTGTTATTGCGCCCTGACCCGGGCCAATTTCTACAATGTGATCAGTTTGGCCGGGGTTGATAGCCTGAATAATCTTATCAATGACAGATGGGTCAATTAAAAAATTCTGACCGAAGCGCTTGCGCGGTATATGGCTGGTAGGTGTCATGAAGCCAATAATAACCTGCCCACAAGTTTTTGTGGGCAGTTAATTTCTAGTGATGCACAGCAATTTTACGTGGCTGTACTTTTTCCTGTTTGGATACGGTGATTTCAAGAACACCATGATCACTTTTAGCGCTTACGCTTTCTGGATCAGCTGTATCTGGAAGGCTGAAACGCCTGTAGAAGCTGCCATAGCTGCGTTCTACACGTTTGAAGTCTTCGTGTTCTTCTTTGTTTTCGGTCTGTTTTTCACCTTTAATGGTGAGGACACCGTTGTCCATTTGTACTTCGATATCTTCAGGTTTTACACCGGGGATATCGGCGACAATGACAAAGCTGTCTTCAGTTTCTTTGATATCAACAGCTGGAACCCAATCGCTGGTGGCTACGCTGCTTACTTCACCGGATTGAGTGGTTAAGCCGCGTTCCATTTCCCGACGCAATTGATCAAAGAGGCTCCAGGGCTCATAACGTACCAGGCTCATTGTTCTCACCTCCTGAGTTTTCAGACACACAATTACGCACAGGATTTTTCTTCTCCTGTCATACTTTATATGTGGTTTTTTGCCGGTTTATCAACAGCGATTTGGGTGTCATTCCAGTGTTTTTCAGAAAGACGCCGTAGATACTTCCTTGTAGGCTTGACTGCAGCATCCATGCTGCAGACACTTCCAGAAAAGCACTGGAATCACAACCTTTATAGATCTCAGGAAATGCAAAAAATGGGCGTGCGAAAGTCCTCTTCAGGGGCGTCTGTGACCAGGGAGGGTCACAGTCGAGCATCCAGGGATGGACTTGCTGCGTCCCCTGAGTAGGATTTTCACATGCGCATTAGTAACAATTGGTTGGCGTAAACAAGCTGAAAAACTGGCAAAAAACTGGTAAATCTCTAGAATTAGCCTCCCTGTAAGATTTTGAGTGAAAAGTGTGACCCCCAAGCTTCATATAAAAACCTTTGGCTGCCAGATGAACGAGTATGATTCGCAGAAAATGCTCGATGTACTGCATCAATCCAACGGCTATGAGTTGACTGATAATGCAGAAGAGGCCGACGTGCTTTTGCTGAATACCTGCTCGATTCGGGAAAAGGCCCAGGAAAAGGTTTTCCATCAGCTAGGTCGCTGGAGACCGTTCAAGGAAAAAAATGCCAATGTCATGATTGGTGTAGGTGGTTGTGTTGCCAGCCAGGAAGGTGATGCAATTCGTCAACGTGCGCCGTTTGTTGACGTGGTGTTCGGACCGCAAACATTACATCGTCTGCCTGAAATGCTGGAGCAGGCAAAGGTCTCTGCAAAAGCTGTTGTTGATGTTTCGTTTCCCGAGATAGAAAAATTCGATCGTTTACCCGAGCCAAGATCAGAGGGGCCAACCGCTTTTGTATCCATCATGGAAGGTTGTTCCAAGTACTGCACTTTCTGTGTAGTGCCCTATACGCGTGGCACCGAAATCAGCCGGCCGTTCGATGATGTCATTGCTGAAGTTGTACAGCTGGCAGAACAGGGCGTTCGTGAAATTAATTTACTGGGTCAGAATGTTAATGCTTACCGTGGTGAGATGCATGATGGTGAGATTGCAGACCTGGCGCTGCTGATCCGCTACGTCGCTGCGATTGATGGTATAGACAGGATTCGATTTACCACGTCACATCCAGTCGAATTTTCAGATTCACTGATTGATGTTTACCGCGATGTGCCTGAACTGGTGAGTTTCGTGCACTTACCGGTTCAGTCAGGTTCTGACCGTATTTTGATGCAAATGAAACGCGGTCATAGTGCTTTTGATTACAAACAGAAAATCAACCGCCTTAAAGAGGCGCGCCCCGGCATCACAATATCGTCAGACTTTATTATTGGTTTTCCGGGAGAAACGGATCAGGATTTTGAACACACCATGAAACTGATTCGGGATATCGATTTTGATCAGTCTTTCAGTTTTATCTATAGCCGCCGCCCGGGTACACCGGCAGCAGATTTACCGGATGATGTGCCTCATGAAATAAAGCAGCAACGTTTATCTGAACTTCAAAACCAGATTAGCAACCAGGCCATGCGTTACAGTCGTGCAATGGTGGGTACCGTGCAGAAAATTCTGGTAGAGCGTAAATCAAAAAAAGATGACGGTCAGCTTGCCGGACGTACGGAAAACAACCGCGTGGTGAACTTTACCGGTAATGAAAACCTGATCGGTCAGTTCGTGGATGTCGAAATTACTGAAGCATTACCTAATTCACTTCGTGGTAAGTTAACCACCTGATCCTGCCCCGGAATTTCCTTTTGACAGACAACCTTTTTTCAATAAATTTTGATATCGACTCTGATGACAACGAGCGCCTCTCCAATTTATGTGGTCCGCTGGACAAGCACCTTCGCCTCATTGAAAGGCGGCTGGGCATCGAAATAAACAACCGGGGCTTTCATTTTTCAGTTTATGGACAGCCTGTGTTTGCTGAAAAAGGTAAGCTGCTTATTGAAGAGCTTTTTGATTTTACCGGTGAAGAAATTCTTACGCCTGAGCATGTTGACCTGGTGATTAATTCTTCCAACCTGGATCAGCAAAAAACAGTCGATACGAATGAAAAAGATTACCCTGAAGTTGCGATCAAAACCAAAAGAGGTATGGTGCGCGGGCGTGGCAAAAGTCAGCAGGAATACCTTCATAAAATTGTTACGCATGACATAAACTTTGGTGTAGGTCCTGCGGGTACCGGTAAAACCTACCTTGCCGTTGCCTGCGCTGTTGAGGCGCTGGAGCGTGATAATATCCGCAGAATATTACTGGTAAGGCCTGCTGTTGAAGCCGGAGAACGCCTTGGGTTTCTGCCTGGTGATCTGAGCCAGAAAATTGATCCATACCTGCGGCCACTTTACGATGCGCTTTATGAAATGCTCGGTTTCGAACGGGTAAACAAGCTCATTGAACGAAATGTAATTGAGGTGGCGCCGCTTGCCTATATGCGTGGACGCACCCTTAACGATGCCTTCGTGATTTTAGACGAAGCCCAAAACACTACGCCGGAACAGATGAAAATGTTTCTGACCCGTATCGGTTTTGGGTCAAAGGCGGTAGTGACTGGTGATGTCACCCAGGTTGATCTGCCACGCGGACAGAAATCGGGACTACGCCAGGCAATCGAGGTTCTTGGTCATGTAGACGGAATCAGTTTCACATTCTTTTCAGCAAAAGACGTGGTAAGGCATCAACTCGTGCAGAAAATTGTTCATGCATACGATGACTTTGACCGAAAAGAAAAAAAGCAAAACAGGTTTGATACTCCAGCCAACCATGATGGATGAAGTTGAAATACAGAGAGTTTTTTCCGGTCAGGGCTACATGCCTGCAGATGAAAAATTCAGGGAATGGTTCAACTTAGTCATCAAACTGTTACAAAAAAATGGCACTTTAGTAATCAGACTTGTCGATGAGAATGAAAGTCGGGAGTTAAACAGCCAATACCGCGGTAAAGATTCATCAACGAATGTATTGTCTTTCCCGTTTGAAGCGCCACCAAATATTGAAGATAATCACCTTGGTGATTTAGTTGTCTGTGTGCCGGTTGTGAACCGTGAGTCTTTCGAGCAGAATAAAGCTGAAGAACATCATTGGGCCCATATTGTGATACATGGCATTTTACATTTACTGGGATATGACCACATTCAGGATGTTGATGCTGAAAAAATGGAAAACCTGGAAATAGATCTTTTAGATACACTTGGAATCAGTAATCCTTATGAGGCAAAATAAACCGTATGCCAAATGACCAATCTCAGCCCCCGGGGGCGTCGAGCAAGGGCTGGCTGGAACGTCTAATCCAGATTTTCGGCCCGGAACCAGAAGACAAAGACGATATTGTTGAAATCCTGCAAAATGCCAAGCAAAGGGCTTTGCTGGATACTGATGCCCTGGCCATGATGGAGGGGGTACTGGGTGTCGCAGATCTCAGGGTGCGAGATATCATGATTCCCAGGGCGCAAATGGTTGTAGTCAACCGCAATGCTGCTTTTGAAGAAATCCTGCCGACGATTATTGAGTCAGCCCATTCCCGATTCCCGGTTATCAGTGGTGATCGTGGTGAGGTTCAGGGCATTTTGCTGGCCAAGGATTTACTGCAGTTTTGTGGAAATACCCAGGGTTTTGATTTACGCGATGTTCTCAGGTCCGCGGTTTTTGTTCCGGAAAGTAAACGGCTTAATGTTCTGCTGAAAGAGTTTCGTGCGAATCGAAATCATATTGCGATTGTTGTTGATGAATATGGTTCGGCCTGTGGGTTGGTGACCATTGAAGATGTACTTGAGCAAATCGTCGGTGAAATTGAAGACGAGCATGACTTTATTGAAGGCTCAACAATTCTCAAGCATAACGACACTGAATATTCAGTTAAGGCGTTAACGTCAATCGAAGACTTCAATGAATATTTCCAGACTGAAATCAGCGATGAGGAATTCGATACTATAGGCGGTTATGTCGTCAATGCATTCGGTCATTTGCCCAAGCGTGGCGAGGAAGTCGAGCTTGATGGTTTCTTTTTCAAAGTAACCCGTGCAGATAGTCGCAAGGTGCACTTGCTAAATATCCAGGTATTACCGGAACTCGAATCAGATTCTGAACAGCAATGATATGGCCTCAGTTACTACTGAGCTTTACGAGCGGCGCTGTAACCGTTTTAGGTTTTGCGCCGTTTGATTATTTCCTGCTGCCGTTTTTCACGCTTGCCATTTTATTTTCCACCTGGATAAACCAGTCACCTGGGCAGGCTGCAAGACTGGGTTATTTTTTTGGCCTGGGACTTTTTGGTGTCGGCACATTCTGGATACATGTCAGTATAGATAAATTTGGCGGTGTTCCCTATGTAGCTGCTGTCATACTGGCATTGCTGTTTGCTGCTTTCATATCACTTTATTTTGCCCTGGCCGGATGGCTGTCTGCCTGGCTAACAAAAAAATTCAGCTTGTCCATTTTAAAACAGGTGCTCCTGGTTTTTCCTTCAAACTGGGTGCTACTGGAAATACTCAGGGCATATTTTTTAACCGGGTTTCCCTGGTTGTCTTTGGGGTACAGTCAAACCGATTCTGTACTTGCAGGTACTGCAACTTATCTTGGTGTTTTTGGTGTTAGCTGGATAGTTGCCCTGGTAGCTTCCGGCCTGGTTGTGCTGTTAAGGCAAAAAAACACGTTAAAACAGTTTTTTATGGCTGTATTTATTGCGGGCCTTTTTATCATGTCGTATGGCCTTTCAAACCAGAATCAAACTAAAGATATGGGCAAAGCGCTTGTGGTCAGGATAGTACAGGGAAATGTCCCGCAGGAGGTTAAGTGGCTCCCTGATTACCGGGCTTCAACAATTGATTTGTATCGCCAGATGAGTTTTGAGCAGAAGGCCGATTTGATTGTCTGGCCTGAAACTGCAGTACCCGCTTTTTATAATGAAGTTGAATCAGGTTTGATCTATCCGCTTGCAAGGCAGTTAACAGCTATAGACAGCGAGATGGTGATCGGGATCCCATTCAGGGAAAGTGACGGTCGATATTTCAACAGCATGGTGTCGCTGGGATCAGAGTTTGATCGTTACGATAAAAGGCACCTGGTACCTTTTGGTGAATATGCACCTTTGGAATTTCTTTTAAGGCCCCTGGTTGATTATTTTCGTATACCAATGTCAGATTTCGAAAATGGTAAGTCACAAAGCCCTTTGCTGAAAGTGGGGGAGTATTATGCCGGCGTATCAATTTGTTACGAAGATGCTTTTGGCAATGAAACTGCACAGGCACTGCCGCGTGCTGCTTACCTGGTTAATGTGTCAAATGATGCCTGGTTTGGTGATTCGCTGGCACCTTATCAACATTTGCAGATTGCCCGGATGCGGGCAATTGAAACTGAACGTTATTTAATCAGGGCAACGAACACCGGTATTTCTGCGATAGTTGATTATAAAGGAGCTGTACTTCAACAATCGCAACAGGGCAAAACCGAGGCTTTGCAGGGAGAAATTCAATTAAGGCAGGGTGCTACAATTTACAGTCAGTATAAAGACTGGCCAATGCTGTTGCTGGCGATCATTTCTATTTTATTGGCACTTGTTTCCCGTTTAAAAGTCCAGAATAAGGCTGATTAAAGCAAGTTGTCTATGTTTCCTGTAATGTGAGTTTTCCCTGTTTATTCCAGGCGGGTAACAGTTTTTTATCAAGTATTTTTAAAAGTTTTTCACCGGCAATTTTATTTCTCCAGCCTTCCAGTAAATCAATGTCATGTTCACCGGCAATGAGTTTTTCAATATCTTTCCTGGAGGCGATGGCCGATGGCGTGATGTTGTTTTCACCTGCAATAAGTCTTAAGGCGGCCATCATTACATCGGATAAAGCCTCTTCTTCTGCAGTGAGACGACGGACATTTTTTTTATCACTTGGCCACTGATCACTCGGTATGGCTTTTGCGTTTTCAATCAGGCTCAATAGCTCAGCCCCATGTTTGGAAATCGTTGTTTTTTCCAGGCCGCGTATTTTAAATAAAGCATTTTCTTTTGCGGGCATTCTCTTGGAGAGATCAACAAGTACCTCGTCTTTTAATATCCAGCGTCTTGGCCTGTCAGCATTAACCGCCCTGTTTTCCCGCCAGCCAGCCAAAGCCTGGAGCACAGCATACTGAACGCCTTTTAAATGCTGGCGGCCTTTTACCTTTTTCCACGCATCAACGTCTTCAATTTGAAACGTTGCGGGATTGTTAAAATGGGCATACTCGTCATCAAGCCAGTCGCTGCGACCATAATCTTCAATTTGCTGATGAAGTATTTTGTAAAGTTGTTCAAGGTAAATGACATCATCATAAGCATAGTCGAGCTGATGTTCATCCAGGGGTCTCATGCTCCAGTCGGTACGTGAATGATCCTTTGGCAGGTTGACTTTAAGAATGGCCTGCACAAGTTTCGCATAGCCTATCTGTTCGCCGTGCCCGGTTATTGAAGCCGCCAGCTGGGTATCAAAGATCGGGCCTGGCAGTTTACCCCAGAGATGGAAGAAAATTTCCAGGTCCTGGTGTGCGGCATGAAAAACCTTTGTGATTTTGGTGTCGTATATGATTTGCAGAATCGGATCGAGGTCTTCAATTTGCAATGGGTCGATGCAGGCGGCACTCTCGCCATCACAGACTTGCAGCAAACAAAATTTTGGGTAATAACTGCGTTCTCGAATAAACTCGGTATCTAATGCCAGCCATTGGCTGTTTTTAATTGTTTTACAATAAGACTCGAGTTTTTCCGGGGTATCTATGAAGATTTTTTGCATGTTTTATTACCCGCTTGGCAGGTCATTGTTTTGATAGTTGTGTTAAAGTTTTCAGCATAGCATTTTCACTACTTCGATAACATCAACTCATTTGGGAACAGGGTTTGATTAAACTGATAAATTATTTTGTTGATGTGTGTTTATTAAGGCGCGGGCCACAGGATGCACCTGCCTCCACTGCGCTGCTGTTTATGGTTTTGGTCGTTAATCTTGTTATATCCTCAATAGGTGTCAGTGACATTATTCCCGGTCCTCAGGCAGTAGCGGCCGCTATTGTGGATGCTGTCATCATTATTTTTCTGTTGTTACTGGTGTTGAAACTTAAAAACCGCGGCGAACGATTTATCCAGACAGCGACAGCAACTTTTGGAACGGGCGCCTTGCTGGGCATGCTGGCGTTACCTTTGCAGCTTGCTGTCAGCAGTGACTCTGCCGGCAATGATTCCCAGATGATCGCAATCTTTTACCTGATACTGCTGGTCTGGATTCAAGTGGTTATAGGTCATATTCTGCGTCATGCCATAAATGTTTCCCTTAGCCTGGGAATTGGCCTGGCACTGGTCTACTCGGTTTTGTCCGGTGTGTTAATACAAAGCCTGTTTATTGATTCTTCTACGTTGTAACTGGACGAAAATATGCATCTTCATATTCTGGGTATCTGCGGTACGTTTATGGGTGGAATCGCATTACTGGCGAGGGAGCATGGACATAAAGTTACCGGTTCAGACCAGCATGTCTATCCGCCTATGAGCACCCAGCTGGAAAATGCCGGTATTACCCTGATGCAGGGGTATGAGGCGGAACATTTGCAACCTGCACCTGATGTTGTCGTAATCGGAAACGCCATGTCTCGTGGCAACCCGGCGGTTGAATACGTGCTGGACCGGGGGCTGCCCTATACCTCGGGTCCACAATGGCTTGCAGAGAATATTCTTCAGGACAAGTGGGTGCTTGCAGTAGCCGGTACGCATGGTAAGACCAGTACCTCTTCACTGCTTGCGTGGATATTGGAATATGCCGGTATGTCACCCGGTTTTCTGATCGGTGGTGTTCCTGAAAACTTTGGTGTTTCAGCACGAATGGGCGATTCGGAATTTTTCGTGGTTGAAGCAGATGAATACGACACGGCCTTTTTTGATAAACGTTCCAAGTTTATTCACTATCATCCACGTACCCTGATAATGAATAACCTGGAATTTGATCATGCGGATATCTTTGATGACCTTGATCAGATCAAAAAACAGTTTCATTTTTTAGTCAGAACCGTACCTTCAAATGGACTGATTGTTTCACCCCTGATGGATGGTAATCTGCATGATGTTCTTGATATGGGATGCTGGACCCCCCTGGAGCACTACGACGTGGAAAGCGCCGCCCAATGGCATGCAGAAATGTCTTCGTCGGATGGCAGTCAGTTTAAACTTGTTCTGGAGGGACAGGTTCAGGGTGAAGTTAACTGGAACCTGGTTGGCAATCACAACGTTGCCAATGCACTGGCTGCAATTGCGGCGGCAAGACACGCCGGCGTGCCAGTCAAGGTCGCAATCGATGCGCTATCCGAATTCGTAAATGTGAAGCGGCGCCTGGAACTTCGTGGTGAGGTAAACGGTATCTCAGTATACGATGATTTTGCCCATCATCCCACGGCTATAAAAACCACACTGGAAGGTTTGAAAAACAAGGTAGGGGAAAAGCGTGTCATTGCGGTGCTGGAGTTACGCTCAAACACGATGAAAATGGGCTACCATGCCAGGGAGTTGCCTGAGTCGCTGGAACGGGCTGATTCTATCCTGGTTTTTCAGGGTGAAGATATCCAGTGGGATGTGCCGGGGTATTTTTTAGCCATGAAAGAAAAAGCAAAAGTTTTTAATTCCACGGCCGATATCATCAATAATCTTTGTGCCACTACCCGGGCAGGTGATCAGGTGTTAATTATGAGTAATGGCGGGTTTGAAAATATTCACCAGCGGTTACTTGATCAGTTAAAACTTTCCTGACCCACCACTGCTTAAAAACGAGAATTTTCGATGACCGACCTCTCAAAGCCAGTTGCAGTTGCATTTACCGGAGCCTCCGGTGCTGCCTACGGCTTAAGGCTACTGGAATGTCTTTTACAGGCGGGCAAACCCGTTTACCTGCTTTATTCCCAGGCAGCACAGATAGTCTTTAAAATGGAATGTGATCTTGAGCTTCCGTCCAGCCCTGGTGAGGCTGAAAAAGCATTAACTGAAAAATATTCAGCAGCTCCCGGCCAACTGAGTGTTTTTGGACGTCAGCAATGGATGGCACCTGTTGCCTCAGGGTCAAATCCACCCGAAGCCATGGTGGTATGCCCCTGTACCACAGGTACATTAGCTTCCATGGCGGCAGGCTTAAGCCAGGACCTGATTGACCGGGCTGCTGATGTGGTCCTCAAAGAAAAAAAGAAGCTTATTCTGGTAGTGAGGGAAACACCCTTTTCAGTTATTCACCTGGAAAATATGTTGAAACTTGCGAACGCAGGTGCAGTAATAATGCCGGCCAACCCCGGGTTTTATGAAAATCCTGAATCGTTGCAGGACGTGATTGATTTTATGGTATCCCGGGTACTCGATCATCTCGATGTTCCTCATCAACTGATGAAGCGCTGGGGTGATAGCGATTAATCTTGAATGGCTAATAAAAAACAATGAAAAAGAAAATTCCTGTTTCAAAACTAATCGTTGGCATGTATGTCGATGGGATTGGTAAAGACTGGATGAAGCATGATTTTCTTCGCAATAGTTTTCTTATAAAAGACGAAGAAACGCTAAAAAAATTAAAGGCCAGTGATTTAACCGAAATCACGATTGATACATCCAGGGGCAAGGACATACCTGAATCCTTGCCTGAACAAAAAGTCGAAGCAGAACCTGACTCTGACCCGAAAGAATCTCATCTGGAAGAATCTAAAGACACCGCTGTAAATGCGCCTGAACCAAAAAAACCTCTTTTTCCTGAAACCACTGCTGCAGATATTAAACAGGCCAAAAAAGCATTCGCGATGGCTTCCAAGGTTGTTAATGACCTGATGAACGATGTGCGTTCAGGTAAAGCACTGAACAAAAACAAGGCAGAAGATTCAGCAGAGGAAATCGTTAAATCTATTGATAGCAGTCCCCATACATTAACTGCCGTTACCCGTATAAAAAACCGTGATGAATATACCTTCCAGCACAGTGTTGGTGTCGCAACTTTGCTGGCTGGTTTTGCGAAAGAAGTCGGGGAGTTTTCTTTAGACCAGATTCAGGAAATTACCGTGGGTGGCATTATTCACGACATCGGTAAAGTCAACACGCCTGATAGTATTTTAAACAAGCCTGAAAAATTAACCGATGAAGAATTCGTTATCATGCGACAGCATGTTGATCACAGTCGCGACATCCTGCAGGAAAATGGCGGTTTTACCACGATGCAGCTGGATATATCCCTGATGCACCATGAAAAACCGGATGGCAGTGGATATCCGCTCGGCCTGAAAAGTGAACAGATTTCTGAAATTGGTGGCATGGCGGCAATCATAGATGTCTACGATGCATTATCGACCAAGCGGGTTTACAAAGAAGCGTGGGAGCCATCCCAGGCATTAAAAAGTATGGTCGGATGGGGTCCCGGAGCTTTTAATCAGCCATTGTTGATGCAGTTTATCCGTTATCTCGGTGTCTACCCGGTTGGTACCTGGGTCTTACTTCATAGCGGTAAAATAGGTTTTGTTTTGTTGCTGAATGAAAACAAGTTAAAGCCGGTTGTACAGCTTAAGCTGGATTTGAAAAGTCGTCGCCTGTTGAATCAAACCATTGATTTGTCGACTCAGACGGATGACTTTATTGAGCATGTTGCCAGTCCCAGCCAGTACGGTCTCGATGATGACTTCGAGCTTTAAATCAGGACCGGTCTTTTTTAGTGAACATTGACCGGTGAACCACGAGCCAAACCACTAAGATCAGAACAACCCCACTTGCGGGCAGCAGTAGTTTTTCCCAGTTGCCGTCCTGTATCGTTGATCCAAATAACATTCCAGGTAGCAGGTAGGCAGGTGCCCAAACAAGGGCAGATAATACATTAGCTATATAAAAGCGCTTTGGCGGCATACGCATTAAGCCGGCAACCAATGGAACAATCGCGCGAATCGGACCAAAGAAACGACCCAGGGCAACGCTTAAATCACCGTATTTTTCAAAAAAATCGAAACCTTTCTGCATCAGGTCCGGATGTAATTTTGCCCATTTCCAGCGCTCGGTAATGTATTCAAAATGATGACCAAGCCAGTAACTTAGTCCGTCACCGATTATGGCTCCGAGGATTGCCCACAGACAGCTGCTCCAAAAGTCTAAAACGCCTGCTCCTATCAGTGTTCCGGCGCCGAACAGGATAATCACGCCCGGAATCAATACACCGATGATCGCCAGTGATTCAGCCAGTGCCATGCTGAATATCACCAGTCCGGCGTATTCGGGGTTTTGCTGAATCCAGTTAAGCAGTTGCTGGAATAGTTCTTCCATTCTCAAATCGTATTTCGGTTTATTTGTTTAAGTTGAATATAGCGTCAAACCAAGCACATTATTTTTTCGAAGACGCGGTAAATATATCCCTATACGCTTGGCTGAAACATCCCTGTTTCAGACACTTCGAAAAAATATGTTGCTTGATTTTCCCGGGTACAAAATGGGCTAAAGAAGTCATTCGATGTTGTAATTGAGGGGTGTCAGCAGCAGGGAAGCTGCTGCCAAGCCCCAGGGAAGGGTTTACGCGTCCCCGAAATATCAATACGAATGGCTTCAACTAATTCATTTAGAGAGAGAAGAAAAAACCTCAGCAGCCGCTGACAATGTCTTGGCAATATCTTCATCGGTGTGGGCAGATGATACAAAGCCGGCTTCAAAAGCAGAAGGAGCCATGTAAACACCACGATCAAGCATGCCATGGAAGAATTTCTTGAAACGCTCCTGATCGCACGCCATGGAACCGGCAAAATCAGTAACCTTGTCAGCATCAGTAAAGAAAAGGCCAAACATGCCTCCTACCTGGTTGGCTGTTAAAGGTACACCAGCGGATTTTGCCAGGTCGAGCATACCGGCAACCAGTTGCGTGGTTTTTTGTGAAAGTTTTTCATAAAAGCCGGGTTCTGAAAGTAACTCAAGGGTTTTCAGTCCGGCAGTCATGGCAACAGGGTTGCCTGACAAGGTGCCTGCCTGGTAAACCGGACCCAAAGGTGCAATTTTTTCCATTATTTCGCGTTTCCCGCCAAAAGCGCCAACAGGCATGCCGCCACCAATGATTTTGCCTAATGTCGTGAGGTCGGGTTTTACATTATAAATTCCCTGAACACCGCCGAGCGCAACCCGAAAACCGGTCATTACCTCATCGAAGATCAAGACACTGCCGTGTTCATCGCAAACTTCCCTTAAACCCTGCAAAAAGTCTTTATGGGGTGGGATACAGTTCATATTGCCGGCAACCGGTTCTACGATAATGCAGGCGATTTCCTCACCGACTTCGCTGAAAGCCTGACGGACTTGCTCGATATCATTAAATGACAAAGTAATAGTATGCTCAGCCAGAGATGCAGGCACGCCAGGGGAGCTTGGTTCCCCAAGTGTCAGCATGCCTGAGCCGGCTTTTACCAGGAGCGAATCTGAATGACCGTGATAGCAACCCTCAAATTTCACAATCTTGTCCCTGCCGGTGTAACCACGTGCAAGACGAATCGCTGACATGGTGGCTTCCGTGCCTGAAGACACCATTCTCACCAGCTCAACAGAAGGCAGGATTTCACAGACCTTATCTGCCATCAGGGTCTCAAGTTCGGTTGGAGCGCCGAATGACAGCCCTTTCTGAATGACCTGGGCAACAGAATTTATTACTTCAGGATGGGCGTGGCCAAGAATCATTGGTCCCCAGGAGCCAACATAATCAACATATTCCTTACCCTCGGTATCGATCAGATAGGCACCCCTGGCAGACTCGATAAATACCGGGTCTCCTCCAACACCTTTGAAGGCACGGACAGGTGAGTTAACACCGCCTGGGATGTGTTGCTGGGCTGCAGAGAATAAATCGTGAGAACTGGTCATCATGAATCCTGTTGTTTGAATAAGAGTTGAAATTGGCGGGCGGCTCGTTTGATATCATCCTGTCCAAATACACTATCGATAACGGCAATCATATCGGCGCCAGCCTGAATTAGTGGTGCAGCATTTTCGTAAGAAATGCCGCCAATGGCAACTATTGGAATATTCAGGTCCTTGTGAGCCTGCTGTAGCAGTTCAACTGAAGCGTATATTTCACCTGGCTTGGTTGATGACTGGAAGAACCTTCCAAAGGCAGCATAGCTGGCACCTTGTTGTTGGGCTTTCAGCGCCAGTTCGAACTGGTTATAGCAGGAAACCCCAATTATGGCGTTTTTACCAAGCTTTGAGCGGGCTGATTCGATACTTTCGTCTTCTCCGCCAAGGTGTACTCCGTCAGCTTTCACGGCACTGGCAAGGTCAATGTCGTCATTTACGATGAAAATAACATCATGTTGTTTGCTCAGTTCGCTAAGTTTCTGTGCCTGTCGCAAGCGTTTATCCTGACTCAGGGACTTGTCGCGGTACTGAATTATTTTTGCTCCGCCCTGAATTGCCAGAAGAACATCATCGACCAGCTTTTCATCTGACAGCTCCTGGTGATTGGTGATGACATAAAGTCCATTTAACTGGTTTGAAACGGATGTCATTATCTGCAACGCACTGGAAAGTATTGTCCCTTACCTGGTTTATCAGCCTGCTCCAGGCTTTTAAAGGTAAATTCCTGGGCCAGTTTTAAAGCATCACTTAACGAGTATTTTTTTGCCAGGTAAGTGGTAATTGCACTGGAAAGTGTGCAGCCTGAGCCATGGTATTCATGTGGCAGACGCCCGGCTTCCAGGAAAAGCTTTTCACCATCTTGAAAATACAGGCGATTAACCACATTTTCCGCCTCTTCATGGGTGCCGGTGATTAGGATATGTTTACATCCCATGTCCTGAAGTCTTAATGCGCATTGGTCTGGTTTATCAAGACCGGTGAGTCGGCGGGCTTCTGGCAGGTTGGGCGTTAAAAGAGTGGTTAGTGGTAATATTGAGGTATTAAACGCATCGACTATTGCGTTGTTTGCAACCGATTTTCCGCCACCAGCGGCCAGAACCGGGTCAATAACTACGGGTATGTCGGGGTGTTCAAGAAGTATTTTCTGCAGCATTTTCTGCAAGCTGGCAATCATTTCCAGGCTGCCGATAAGACCGACTTTAACAGCGGATATCGGGAAATCATCGAACAGTAATTGAAACTGGCGGTAGACAAACTCGGTATCAACTGGTTTCAGGCTAAACAGGTTTGACGAATTTTGTACGGTCAGAGTTGTAATCAGGCAGCTGGCATGACCGCCGAGTGCAGAAACAGTCTCAATATCGGCCTGGATTCCAGCGCCTCCTGTCGGGTCGTGCCCTGCTATGACTAAAATTACGGGTCGATTTTGCATTGGTTAATTGTGAAGGAAAAAAACATGAAAAAATACATGTGTGTGGTATGTGGATTTGTCTACGATGAAGAAAAGGGACTGCCAGAAGAAGGTATTTCCGCAGGAACCCGCTGGGAAGATATTCCCGAAGACTGGGCTTGCCCTGAATGTGGTGTCTCAAAGTCTGATTTTGAAATGCTGGAAATCTAATTTCAGTCATTTATTTCCTAAAAACAAGCAGGCCGATTATTTTTGGCTAAACTCTAGCTACCTAGTGTAAATCATTAAATGCTTATGTTGTTGGATGCTGGTCCTCAAAAGGGACCATAGAGCCTTTTTGACCTGAGAAAGTGACAAAAATCCTGAGAATATAACAAAGATAAGGAGTCAGAATGACGGACAAACAGATTGAGTTGATGCAGGTCGCTAAAGAGTACTGCGGGCTAATCGAACAGGCGGACGATAACCAGGAAGCAATTTTCCCCCGGATTTTAAAGCTGCTGCCCAGGCTGAATAATTGTATTCAGGCGTTTGCTGATGAAAAAGAAGCAGACTGCTATATCAAGGAGGCCGATCTGGACGCTCGTTTCGAACTTTTTTCTCATTTAAGACATCTTCTGGGGGAGCGTGACGGCTATTGGCTCGAGTACGATATACAAACCAATGAAGACTGCAAAAGTGGCAGCCTGGCTGATGACCTCACCGATATATACTGCGAATTGAAAAGCGGCCTGCTATCGCTCGAAGAAAACCTGAAAAATCCAGGGGAAGCTATTGAAGACTGGCGTTGTGGTTTCAAAGTACACTGGGGAAAGCATTTGCTTGATGCTGAAAAGCATCTGAATGATTTGCAGGCAAAAAATCAACTTGCCAAGTGACGTCATCAGGTCACTTGTGTAGAATCCGATTCACTTTTTACATCTGGAGTTATCGATGAGTGCAAACGAATTAACATCTTCCGATCTCGAGCTGACCACTTCAGCCCAGGGCAAAATGGCTGAATTATTCCAACAGGTCGAGGAAAATATTGAAGGCGTGCGTGTTTTCGCTACACCTGGTGGTTGCAGCGGTATCAATTTTGGTATGACATTTACTGATCAGCTCAATGCCAATGATGGCACGCTTGCATTTGATTCATTCAAGGTTATTGTTGACGATGCAACACTCGAGCACCTCAAAGGTGCACAAATTGACTTCGTTGATAATGGCGACGGCAATGCCAGCTTTGTATTTAACAACCTTCCTCAGGTGTCTGCCGGCGGCGGCTGCGGTACTTGTGGCTCACAAGGTGGTGGCTGCTCTTAAACTCCCCAGGTAACCGGGATTTCTATTTCAAACACTGAACCCGGTAAGCCTGTCAGATGAAACAGTATGTTCCTGAAGCAAACGTCTGAAACATGGATGTTTCAGTCGAGCCTGCATGGAAGTATTTACGGCGGTTTGCGAAAGGAATAGCTGTTTCAATTTTCTCCACTAATCTCCGTTAAACAGAAATCTCATGCAACTCACCGATGAAATGCTCACTGAAATAGGCATGCCAATCATGCTTGGGGCATTGATGCTTTACATGGCTTTCATTATTTACAATTTAGGTAAAAAATCGAAAGCCGGTAAATTTGGCATGTTTGTTTTGTTTCTTGGCCTGTCCGTAGGAATGTTGGGTTTCGTAATGAAATTTATCATCAAGTTTTTTATTGGCGAAAACCTATAGGCCAGAGCCCAGAACCCATAGCCGCAGGATTCATCAAATTGAACCGTTAAAACGGTTTTCTCACCGCCAGTAGAATTATCACTATTAACAGAATAACTGGCACTTCGTTGAACCAGCGATACCAGACATGACTTTTGGTGTTTCTGTCGTGTTTGAAATCTTTTAACAACTTTCCGCAATAAAAGTGATAGCCGACCAAAATTGCTATCAGTGCCAGTTTTGTATGCAGCCATCCCATTTTTCCGTAAACGGCCCAGGCGTAGTCATAAAGCATCCAGAAACCAAAGATCAGTGTGATTATCATGCTTGGCGTCATGATGCCGTTGTAGAGTTTGCGTTCCATTATTTTAAAACGCTCATTACTTGTTTGATCTTCACTCATTGCGTGATAGACAAACAGTCGGGGTAAGTAAAATATGGCAGCGAACCAGGTTACCATGGCAATCAGATGCCAGGCTTTTGCCCATGTATCCATGAATTAATCCTTTTGTTGATAGGTTTTGGAAAAGTGCATTAAATCCTGCTTGATTTGATTGAAAGTTACTTTGCCAGTGTATTTCTCAACCGGCAAGCCATTTGGATCAACCAGAAAACTCGTTGGTATTACAGATATTTTTCCAAATGCGCTTTCGATATTTCCTTCCAGGTCAAATGAAACAGGGTAGGGAATGTTAATTCTTTGCGTGGTTTCCAAAACACTGTCGGGACGGTCGTATGACATCGCTACGCCAATCACAGTGACCGACGGGTTATCCAGCTGTGAATGGGCTTTAGCCAGGTCAGGTATTTCTTCAAAACAGGGCGGGCAGCTGACTGACCAGAAGTTAACCAGTAACCAATTCCCCTGGTAATCCGCTAATGTTTTTATCTCCAGAGAGCCATCTTGCTGGATTATCTGAAATGGTAGCGACTTATCCAGGTCAAATGAAAAACTTTGTTCTTTCTGACCGCAAGCGGTTAAAAAGGCGGTGCAAATAGCCAGGATAAAAAGTGCCTTAGTTCTCCTGCTTGTCATGATACAGCTCGGCGAGTATATCTTTCCGGCTTCTCCCACCCGCTTTTGAACCACTTGAACCAGGTGCCTCGCCAGGTTCACTGTTTTTTTCCTGGTTGCCACTGAAGAAACGGCCAATTGCCCGGGCAATGCGTTTAAGTGCACGCCAGATTTTAGGTAATAACCAGGCAACCAGAACCAGGAAAATGATCAGTGCCACCATGAATACAACCGGGTGGTTTAATGCTGCCCAAAGACCAGCAATTACAGCGATATCTTCTGTAATGGAAGCAGTCCAGTTGGTGACAGGTTCAGGTGAAGTATTTATCAGTGCCCTTGATCCAGCCTTGGTTGCGTGACTGGTCGCAGCAATACCGCCACCGACCAGAAAGGCAGCGAATTCGGTAGCCGCATTAATTTCGACACCATTTGCCATTCCTGCCGCGATGACAGCACCCGCCGGAATCCGGATAAATGTATGAATCGCATCCCACCCGGTATCAACACCGGGTACCTTGTCAGCGAAGAATTCCACGCAATACATCAATCCTGCTGCCATCATTACGGTGGGGTCTGCCAGCAACTGCAGTTCTTCGGGCAGGGCAATCTGTCCTGTCATGCCAAAATATCCCAGAGCCAGAATCGCAGCATAAAGGTTGATGCCGGATGCCCAGGCGGCACCCAGGGTTAGCGAGATTACTTCAATCGTTTCCATAAAGTTATTCCAGTTAAAAATTGCCTTTACTGTTTATTACTATCTATCAGCAGTATGCTGAAAAAAAACAGACCATGCAAAAGCGCTTATTTATTTAAAACAGGACTGTAACGGATAAACAGGTCCGCGAGTTCCCTGTATAGCGGTTTAGGGCAAACCAGGTACGAACTGCCACGGGCGATAAAAGCTGTGGCAATAAGCGCCAGCATCATATCCTGGCTGTTAGTCATTTCCATCACGATGATAAATGCCGTCAACGGTGTCTGAACTACGCCGGTAAAGTAGGCAAGCATGCCCAACAGAATTACTGTTTCCATTGAAGCCAGGCCGGGTAGCCAATGCGCCAGGTTTGAGCCAATTCCTGCTCCGGTTGCCAGGGAAGGTGCAAAGATGCCTCCGGGTATGCCGGTCATGAATGAGGCAAGGGTGGCAGCGGCCTTTTCAACCGGATACCAGGGATTGAAATCCTGGGCCTGGGTAAAGATCGACATTGCTTGCGTGTAACCGGTGCCGGCGCTTTGGTAACCACTGATAAAATTAACCAGTGCCACGGCAAAACCAGCGATTAAAGCCATGGTTAATGGTTTTCTCAAGGCAAATGGAATGACTCTGCGCGTTATTAAAATCAGCGTTTGCGAGAACAGGCCGCCAAGTAAGCCGCCGGCAATCCCGCACAGAATAATCGCCAGCCAGCTGAATGACATGTCCGGTAACGAGGCAGGAATGGTCCCGAAGTAGTGATATGAACCAAAAATCGTCATCGCCGTTAAGCCGGCAATAATCACGGCAGTCACGACTATGCCGCTGGTACGTTGTTCAAACGAGCGGCTCATCTCTTCAATGGCAAACACAATGCCTGCTAATGGGGTATTGAATGCAGCAGCAATGCCGGCTGCACCGCCGGCCAATATCAGGCCACGTTCCATGTAATGCGGTGGAAAACGGGTCATGCGACCGAGGGAAAACATGATCGACGCACCGATGTGAACAGAGGGTGCCTGGGTGCCGAGTGAGGCGCCGGACATTAAACCTGCCAGTGCCAGAAATATTTTGCCAAAGGCTATTTTCATTGAAAGTAACACTGATTTTGTTGGTACTTCCAAGGCTGCAATTGTCTGGGGAATGCCGGAACCATGAGCTCCCCGGAAAAACCTGAGAGTCATCCAGGTGATTAGCATCAGTGAAACAGGTGTAATGATAAGCGGCAGGTAAGGGTTAAATGCCGCAACAGAAAGAAAAAATAAGGTAGCTGTTTCTGCAGCCTTGGTGAAAATGGCGCAAACAACGCCCACAATTATGGCGCCTAGCCAAAAAACCAGTCGTATTTTCCAGGCTTTTTGTGAAAACAGCAGGTGCCCGGATTTTCGAATGTGCGGGTGCATTAGTGTTGGTTTCAATACATCTAAATCAGGTGTTGATCAGTATATCACGTTTAATTTTTGTTCTTTTTTATGCCTGACGCTATCATTACGCGCTTTATTCAAGATAGGAACCAGAAATGATTTCAGTCGGTATCGTAGGTGGAACCGGTTATACGGGGGTGGAGTTGCTGCGTTTGTTGGCAATGCACCCGCAGGTTGATCTGAAGGTAATTACCTCGCGTTCCAATGCGGGAATGCCTGTAGCCGAGATGTTCCCCAATTTGCGACAGCATCTTGATATCTGTTTCACGGAGCCGGATGTTGAACTGCTAAATGCCTGTGACCTGGTGTTCTTTGCCACGCCTAATGGCACGGCCATGACCATGGTACCGGAATTGCTAGATGCAGGGGTTAAGGTGATTGACCTCGCCGCTGATTTCCGAATCAAGGATGTTGCTGTCTGGTCAAAATGGTACAACATGGAACATGCCTGCCCGGAATTGGTTGAAGAAGCGGTATATGGTCTGCCAGAAATGAACAGGGAAGCGGTCAAAACTGCACGACTGGTTGCCAACCCGGGTTGCTATCCGACTGCGGTCACACTTGGTTTGTTACCGCTTGTGGAAAATGAGCTTGTCGATTTTTCCTCCATCATTGCTGACTGCAAGTCTGGTGTCAGTGGAGCCGGTCGGGGAGCCAACGTCGGTACTTTAATGGCCGAGTGCAGTGACAGTTTCAAGGCATACGCAGTCCCTGGACACAGGCATCTGCCGGAAATTTCCCAAAACCTGTCTGACCTGGCTGGTGAGTCCGTTCCTTTGACCTTTGTGCCTCACCTGTTGCCAATGATTCGGGGTATTCATGCAACACTTTACGCTCGCACTGATCAGCAGGTTGATTGGCAAAAGCTTTATGAGGATCGCTATAGCGACGAATATTTTGTTGATGTGTTGCCTGCTGGCAGTCATCCGGAGACGCGCTCCGTTCGCGGTGTAAACCAGAATCGCATTGCTGTGCATAAGCCACAGGATGGAGATGTGCTGGTGATCCTGTCGATTATTGATAACCTTGTTAAAGGTGCAGCCGGTCAGGCTGTTCAGAATATGAACCTGATGTTTGGTGTGCCTGAAAACATGGGCCTGCAAGCTGTTGGCCTGCTACCCTGAAGTTTACTTACCAGATGTTTTCTTCACGCCATAAAATTGTTGCACCTAAAATAGTCAGCCAGACTTCTTCCTCGTGGAAGTGGTGGCTGGCGGCATTTGTTGTATTCACCGCTGTATGGACTTGGCTGGTTTTTGATTATGCCCGTAAAACTTCAATTGACGGGGTTCAGAGCTACGAGGATCGAATTGGCGAGCAACGCAAACAAATTATTCGTTTGAAAAAGCAGCTTGATGAATTGAGACTTGAGGCAGCAACCCATAAGCGTTCAGCCCAGATTGATAAAAGTGCAGCAGAGTTGGCCAGGGAGGACATCAAAAGCATTCAGCAGGAAGCATCTGAACTGAAACAGGAAGTGGAATTTTTAACCAGTTTGTTATCTGATAAGGTAAATAAAGGATATATACGCCTCAAGCAGGTCGGCCTGTCAAAACTGTCCGACAATGACCAGTTTAGACTCAGTTTTACACTGGTTCATTTGTCCAAGGTAGGTGGTAAGGTAAGTGGCAATGCAACGATCAGCGTAACTGGCACCAGAGCTGATGAAACGGTTACTTTGGCAATGAAAGATGTTTCCACCGAAGGTGAGGCATCAATGAAAATGGGATTTAAAAACTATCAGACCTTTGATGTGACAATTGAGTTGCCTGAAGGGTTTATTGCCGAAAAATACACTATCATTGCCAGTCCGGAAGGCAAGGATATTGAAAGAATTGAACAGACCCGGCCCTGGGCTCTGATTGAAAGTTAGAAAATTTACCAATTTGCTGGAGTGGATCTGGCAGGAGACCAAATCATGAAAAAGTTTCGTGCACCGAAGGTCAGTACAGTCATAGGCGAAGGTACCGTGATCAGTGGAGACCTGGTATTTCGCGGAGGATTGCATCTTGATGGCACGGTTAAGGGTGATATTTCTTCCAGTGAAGGTGACGAGGTTACGCTTACAGTCAGTGAAAAAGGTGAAGTGAATGGTGATGTGCGTGTCACCCATATGATTCTAAACGGCACGGTTATCGGTGATGTGTATGTGACCGGACGTGTCGAGTTGGCACCTCAGGCAAGGGTGACCGGTTCGCTTTATTACAACCTGTTGGAAATGGCGATGGGGGCTGAAGTCAACGGGCAACTGATTCATACTGATGGAGAGCCCAAGAAGCTCGAGTATGATTCGCAAGATGTTTCCCCAGAAGATGACCAATAGCTGAAAGATGATTAAAACCCTGAAATCAGTATTCTTGACTGTTTTTCTAGGTTATTAGATAATTTGACCATATTACCCGTATCTATAGTTGAGAGTTTAAAATGACTGAAGCGGCAACAATTGTTGATGATTTAAAATTTACCAGTGCTGCGGCAACCAAGGTTGCCCAGTTAATTGATGAAGAAGGCAACCCCGACCTGATGTTACGTATCTACGTTCAGGGTGGTGGTTGTTCCGGATTTCAATACGGCTTCACTTTCGATGAAAATGAAAACGACGGTGATTCCAAGGTTATCACTGATGGTGTAACACTTCTGATTGACCCAATGAGTATTCAGTATCTTATGGGGGCTGAAGTGGATTATTCTGAAGGTTTACAGGGTGCGCAGTTTGTAATCCGTAACCCCAATGCATCTACAACTTGTGGATGTGGGTCATCCTTTTCTGTTTAGGCCCCTACTGTTAGGCAAAATACACGCCGCCGCATATCCTTTCACCTTTCGCTCCGGTTACATCAGGCAGGTTTCCTGGCTTGCCGCTTAACGTCCGGTTGGCCAGCCATGCAAAAGCGACAGCCTCCACCCAGTCAGGTGGACAGCCAAAATTATCAGTAGTGCTGACGTTTTTATCCTGAAAATGTTTCTCAATAATTGATACCAGGTGGTGGTTATGTGCACCACCTCCACAGATCAGGATGTCATCTGCCTCCGGTAAAATGTTATTGATTTCATTTTTAGCGGTCTCGGCGGTTAATGCCGTCAGGGTTGCCTGAATGTTTGCAGCTGTTTCATTCTTATAGTCAGTGATTCTTGCCAAAACCCATTCAAGATTAAAATAATCACTGCCAGTGCTTTTAGGGAATGGCAGCTTGAAATAAGGGTCTTCAAGTAACTGTTTCAGCAGGGGCTCTATGACTTCACCGGATGCGGCAAACTCTCCGTTTTGATCATGAGGTTTTTGAAGTGAATGGTTTATCCAGTCATCCAGCAAACGGTTTCCCGGGCCTGTATCCAGGCCAATCACCCTGTCACCATCCAGAACTGTAATATTTGCGATACCGCCAATGTTTAAAATAATACGTTTATTGTGCGGGTGGGAAAAAATTGCTTTATGAAAAGCTGGTGCCAGGGGTGCACCCTGTCCGCCGGCAGCAATATCGCGGCTGCGAAAATCTGAAATCGTGGTAATACCGGTTTTTTCAGCAATGGTTGCCGGGTTGCCGATTTGCAGCGTGTAGGCGGGTTTCTGATTGGGCGCATGACGGATTGTTTGTCCATGACAGCCAATAGCGGCAATATCCCTGGCAGCAACGCCTGCCAGTTCAAGGCAATTCAAAGTGGCCTGGGCGTATTGTTCAGCGCATAACTGATCAAGTTGCAGCATTTCATCCAGGGAATCCTCTTTTTCAATAAGCTGTTTGAGTCGCTCTTTGAGTTCTTCAGGCCAGGAGTGTGAGTGGGTTTTAATTATTTGAAACTGGTCGTTTTTAAAAGAAACCAGGGTGGTATCGATTGCGTCCAGGCTGGTGCCGGACATGATGCCGATATACAGGCCATCAGCCATCTTGGGACACTGTTTCCGACTGTGCCACCTGCGGGCTGGAACTGGACATCAGGTCAAAAGTGTTTTGTATTTCGGCCGTTTTCTGGTCAAAGTCTTTTCGATATTTACTGTTAATCGGGTCGGCTTTAGGCAACTTGACTGTGAGGGGGTTGCGGTGAACACCATTAACACGAAACTCGTAATGCAGGTGTGGGCCGGTGGCAAGGCCTGTTTTTCCTACATAGCCAATGATTTGTCCCTGCTTGATCGTACGTCCTTTCTTGCTTGATTTGGCATACTTGGAAAGGTGGGCATATAGCGTGGTGTATTTTGTGCCGTGCTGAATAATGACTGTCTTGCCATATCCACCCTTGGTGCCCCTGAAAATAACCTTACCGTTACCTGCAGCCTTGATTGGCGTGCCTGTAGGCGCGGCATAATCAACACCACGGTGAGCTCGCCATTTTTTAAGCACAGGATGAAATCTACCGTTGGTGAAACGGGAACTGATGCGAGCAAATTTAACAGGTGTTCTGATGAAGGCGCGTTTTTTATTACGGCCGTCATCTGGATCGTAATAGCTGGTATTACCGTCAGGTGTTTGATAACGAACTGCCTTGAAGAGTTTGCCATCGTTGTTAAATTCCGCCATCAGGATAGGGCCGTTTCTTAACTTGTTGCCATCAAGAAAGTGTTCCTCATACAGGAGTTTAAAGGAATCTCCTTTTCTCAGTTCCAGGGCGAAATCAATATCCCAGCCAAAAATTCCGGCCATCTCCATAATCTGCGCATCGGTCAATCCCGCGTTCTGGCCATCGACAAACAGTGAGGAATTGATTTGTCCTTCCGAGTAGGCCAGTTGAATATCGACATCACGAATAATTTTTTCAGATTCATAGCCATTCTCAGTTTTGGAGATTAACAGGCTTTCAGTCGGGCTTCTGACGACCATCAGTTCCAGCAGGCTGTCATCATCATCGCGCAACAGTTTTAGTGTCTCACCGGGATGAATATCGGCCAGGGTTTTGGCCAGCTTTGAGCTGTTAACAATTTTGTGAAGCGTGGAAGAGCTTAATTTCCATTCCTTGAAAATGTTGGCAAGGCTGTCACCACTGCGGATTGTTCTGGATTCCCAGGTTGGTGACATGGATGGTATAGGAGCAGGGGTTGACGCTTCGGGCGCATCAGCGATTGTTTCTACAGGCGTTTCTTTTGGCGCTTCTAAAGGGGGTTCGTCAATAAGTTTTTCAGCTTCAAGAGTCTCAGGTGGATTATTGGTTACCAGGGGCCCTGTTTCTTCCAATTCTTCCGTTTCTTCTGTTTTGGCTTCATTAGCCCCGGTGATCATTGATGCTGATTGGTTATTGGCAACCTCTGATTGTCCAGGCAGGGTGATTTTTCTAATTTCAGAGCCGGATGCTGTTTCGGGTTCTTTGGTATCCGGTTCTTGTTCAAAATTAAAGAAAATCGACGTCGCAATCAGGGCAATGCCAAAAAAAAGCAATACCTTTCTGACGATTTGAGTTTTCGCTTTGTGAAATTGTGGCCTGTAGTCATGCATAGCTGGCAGCAATTCTATCTATTTTTAAAAACAAATTCAGTCAGATTTCATCGCTAACTTAAAACTTTTGTGGTTTTCCTGTAATTTACGCACTTTACTCAATCAGGGCTCAATCTGGAAAAAATAAAATGACAAGCCAATCTGCAGAAATTGATGAAAGTTTGGAAATCATCTACCGCGGTGCCGAGGAGGTGCTGCTTGAAGAAGAACTGGTAAAAAAGCTTAAACGGGGAAAACCTCTAAAAATCAAGGCAGGATTTGATCCAACCGCGCCGGACCTGCACCTGGGCCATACTGTTTTGATCAATAAGCTGAAGCAGTTTCAGGATCTGGGGCACGAGGTTTTATTTCTAGTGGGTGATTTCACCGCGATGATTGGTGATCCAACCGGAAAAAGTGCAACAAGACCGCCATTAACCCGGGATGAAGTTATCGAAAACGCCAAAACCTACGAACACCAGGTGTTTAAAATTCTGGATGCCCAAAAAACAACGGTCCTGTTCAACTCATCCTGGATGGGGGAGATGAAGGCTTCCGAAATGATTCAACTCGCAGCAAAGCACACGGTGGCTCGAATGCTGGAAAGGGATGATTTCAGCAAGCGATACAAGGGTGGACAGTCAATTTCAATTCATGAGTTCCTCTATCCGCTGGTTCAGGGCTACGATTCGGTGGCAATGAAAGCTGATGTTGAGCTTGGTGGTACAGATCAGAAATTTAATCTGCTGGTAGGACGTCAACTTCAGGAAGCCTATGCGCAGGAGCCGCAAATCGCATTGACCATGCCAATTCTTGAGGGTCTCGATGGCGTGCAGAAAATGTCTAAGTCATTGAACAACTATATCGGTATTACCGATGCACCGGATGATATGTTTGGCAAGATAATGTCAGTTTCAGATGATTTGATGTGGCGCTACTTTGAGCTTCTGAGTTTCAGGCCAATGTCAGAAATTGAAACGTTTAAAACAGAGATTGATGAAGGTAAGAACCCAAGAGATGTTAAGTTTCTTTTAGCTAAGGAACTGATAGCGCGTTTTCATGATGATGCTTCGGCAGAAAAAGCCCAGCAGAATTTTATTGCGCGTTTCCAGAAAGGCGCCATGCCAGATGAAATGCCCGAGATCGAACTGAGCTGTGAAGAGTCAGGTGACCTGGGTATCGCAACACTACTTAACGGGGCAGGACTTGTTGCCAGTAACGGTGAAGGCTTTCGTATGCTCAAGCAGGGAGCAGTAAAAATAGATGGCGAAAAGGTTTCAGATAAAAATTTGCGGTTACCATCCGGGTTTAATGGTGTCGTTCAGGTAGGTAAACGTAAGTTTGCAAAAATCACCCTGACATAAGATTTGGCAAAGGCGGCAGTTAGAAATTTGTTAAGGACGCTGTGAACCCATCCATGGGAGCTCTCAGCCAGCTTCCTTGCTGGCTGAAGCCTTAACAAATTTTAACCTGCTGCCTTTTATCTTCTTAAATAAAATCTCATCAACAATTAGTTTCAGTTAGTAAAAGATTTTTTCAATCTGATTAAGCAGAGTGCTAGAACCCTTTTTCAATGCGTCTGAGGCATGGATGCCGAAGTCGAGCCTACATGGAAGTATTTACGGCGCCATTGAAAAAGGGTTCTAGCGCGGTGCAAAAACACCGAGAAAAAAGTTTTTTTCATAAAACTGAAATTAATTGTTGACGCAAAAAATATCATCCC